>DAOPJR010000119.1:0-9266 GCA_035399765.1 Draconibacterium sp.
TTATCTCAGGAAAACTGTTGGTAGAATGCAGAATATAATAAGCTTCTTCTTTATTCCCACGATAAACGGCATCCTGCCATTCCGGAATTTTACTTCCTACCGGACAACCCCAGTGGCAAAAAGGTATACCACAATCCATACAACGTGAGGCCTGCAGTTTACGATCCTTCTCGTTGAGTGTCTGTTCCACCTCACCATAATCAAATATTCTTTCTTCTTTGGGACGGTAGCCTGCTTCCAGGCGTGCAACTGTCATAAATCCTTTCGGGTCTCCCATATCTTGTTTCCTTTCTTATCGATAATTAAATTACTGATATTACTCGTGACGTGAAGGATCATCTTCAGTCAGTTGTAACTTCTTCTGCAACTCTTTTAGCTTTTGTTCCTGCAGAACTTTCTTATATTCAAACGGAATTACTTTCACAAACTTTGGAAGATAAGTTTCCCAGTTGGTCAGAATTTTTGATGCTACTGTACTTTGTGTATATATCAAATGTTTACTGATCATATCCTGTAATTCCTTAATATCTGCTTTGTCCTCAACCGGAGAAAGCTCAACAAGTCCTTTATTGCAGTAATAATCAAAGTTGCCTGCTTCATCAAGCACATAAGCGATACCACCGCTCATACCCGCTGCAAAGTTTCTACCGGTTTTACCGAGTACCGTTACCCGTCCGCCAGTCATATATTCACAACAGTGGTCACCAGTGCCTTCGATGACTGCATGAGCACCTGAGTTACGCACACAGAAACGCTCACCGGCAACACCTCGGAAATAGGCTTCTCCACTGGTTGCTCCATATAATGAAGTGTTACCAATCAGAATATTTTCTTCTGGTTTGAAAGTTGAACCAACAGGAGGAACGACAATTATTTTACCGCCTGATAAGCCTTTCCCGATATAATCGTTACAGTCTCCTTCAAGCCTGAAAGTCACACCTTTGGTAAGGAAAGCTCCAAAACTTTGACCGGCAGTTCCATGGAATGTACAGTTAATGGTATCATCCGGCAATCCGGATTCTCCGTATCTTTTCGAGATCTGGCCGGAAAGCATAGCGCCTACCGTGCGATCTACGTTTACAATATTTCTCTGTATCCATACTTTTTCTGCACCGTTGAGCGCTTTTTTTGCATCATGGATCAGTTGATTGTCCATGTGTTGAGAAATATCCTGGTGATTAGGATGTGTATTGTGGATATCAACGTCTTCTGCTTCTTTGGGTAAATAAAGTAACCTTGAGAAGTCAACGGTTTTCATTTTCCAATTGGTTACTTCTTTGTTTACTTCAAGTAAATCAGTCCGTCCAACAATATCACTAAAGCGGCGGAAACCCATTTCTGCGAGGTATTCACGAATTTCTTCGGCAATAAACTTGAAGAAGTTGATGGTATATTCTGATTTCCCGATAAAACGTTTACGAAGTTCTTTATCCTGTGTCGCAATACCGGCAGGACAGGTGTTCATGTGGCATTTACGCATCATGATACAACCAAGAACAATCAGGGCAGACGTTGAAAATCCAAATTCTTCACCACCCAGACAGGCTAAAGTTACTACGTCACGACCGGTTTTAAGCTGTCCGTCAACCTGTAGTTTTACCCGTCCGCGAAGGTTATTCAATACCAGGGTTTGCTGAGTTTCTGCAATACCCAGTTCAACCGGTAATCCTGCGTGTTTAATCGAACTTGCAGGGCTTGCACCTGTTCCTCCATCCGCACCAGCGATGATAATTACATCAGAAAATGCTTTTGCAACACCCGCTGCAATGGTTCCAACCCCATCTTCAGAAACCAGTTTTACTGACACTTTCGCACGCGGGTTAGTGACCTTAAGGTCGTAAATCAACTGTGCCAGGTCTTCAATCGAATAAATATCATGGTGAGGTGGTGGCGAAATCAGTGTAATTCCCGGAGTGGAGTTACGGGTTTTTGCGATGATTTTATTCACCTTGTAACCCGGAAGCTGACCACCTTCACCCGGTTTTGCGCCTTGTGCAATCTTAATCTGAAGTTCTTCAGCATTGGTCAGATAGTTATTGGTTACCCCAAAACGACCGGATGCCACCTGCTTTATCTTACTGTTTTTTAGGGTTCCGAAACGTGCCGGATCTTCACCACCCTCACCGGTATTACTTCGTCCGCCGATGCTATTCATTGTAACCGCAAGTGCTTCGTGTGCTTCTTTACTGATAGAACCATACGACATGGCACCGGTTACGAAACGTTTCATAATTTCTTCTATCGGCTCTACTTCTTCAATCGGAATAGGATTCCGTTTTAGGTTGAAACAGCCACGAATAAACGCCGGTTTCTGGTTTTGTTTGTCAACCAGTGTACTATATTCTTTGTATTTACTGTAATCATTGGTACGGGTTGCCCACTGCAGTAATCCAATGGTTTCGGGATTCCAGGCGTGGTGTTCCCCATATTTTCGCCATGCGTAATTTCCGGAGTTTTCAAAACGGAATGGTTCGGGAGTGATATCTACTTTATATGCTTCTGCATGGAACATGGTGGCTTCTTTGCAAATCTCTTCCATGCCGACGCCACCTATTTTTGAAGTTGTACCGGTGAAATATTTGTTGATTACATCATTGCTTACTCCAATTGCCTCGAAAATCTGAGCACCATGGTAGCTGCGCAGTGTTGAAATACCCATTTTGGAGAATACCTTGAGCAAACCTTTCCCAATAGATTTGATGTAGTTTTTTCTTGCCTCCGCGTATTCGAGTTCAATCTTGCCTTCCTTCACAAGATGATCGATGGCAGCAAAAGCCAAATATGGATTGATTACACTTGCACCGTAACCCAATAGCAGTGCAAAGTGGTTTACTTCACGGGCTTCAGCGGTTTCAACAATGATACCGACCTGCATCCTTTTCTGGTTTCGGATGAGGTGGTGATGTACGGCTGCAACTGCCAGTAATGAAGGTATTGGTGCCATTTCTTCTGAAATGCCACGGTCAGTTAAAATGATGTAATTTTTCTTGTTGTCAACTGCATTTTCAGCTGCTTCCAACATGTCTTTCATTGCTTTTTCAAAACCTTTTACCCCCTCTTTAACCGGGAAAATCATCGGCACGGTCTGGTGTGAGAACATCTCATCCTTCAAGTCTTTGATCTTTCCAAGGTCGGTATTAGTAACAATTGGTTCATCAAATTTGATAAGCTTACAATGCTCCGGATTTTCATCCAGAATATTTGAATGTAAAGAACCAATATAATTAGTAAGTGCCATTACGAGCCCTTCCCGGATTGAGTCGATTGGGGGGTTGGTAACCTGAGCAAAACTCTGCTTAAAGTATTCGAAGAAACGTTTTGGCTTGTCAGAGAAAACAGCCGGTGGTGCATCGTTCCCCATCGAACTGGTTGGTTCTGCACCATTAATACTCATCGGCTGGATGATTTCATACATATCCTCTTTGGTGTAGCCGAATACTTTTGAGTAGGTTTCAAAATTCTCTATATAAGATGGAACACGTTGTTTTACAACGATGTCTTTCATCATCATCCTGTTTTCCTTTAACCACATCTGGTAAGGATTCCGATGACTAAGCTGGTCTTTTACCTCTTCGTCGGGGATGATAATACCCAACTGTGTATCAACCAGCAATATTTTTCCGGGACGCAAACGTCCTTTTTCTTTAATTTCTTCAGCAGGGAATGTTTGAACACCCACTTCCGATCCCATAACAATCAGGTCGTTTTTAGTGATCACATAGCGTGATGGACGCAAACCATTACGGTCGAGAGTACCACCAATATAACGTCCGTCAGAGAATACCATTGAAGCTGGTCCATCCCACGGTTCCATAATAGTGGAGTGGTATTCGTAGAAAGCTTTCAGGCTATCCGGGATTGGGTTTTTCTGGTTGAATGATTCCGGAATCATCATACACAGAGAATGTGGCAACGAACGACCAGTCAGGTGAAGGAATTCCAAAACGTTATCAAACGATGCCGAATCCGATTTCCCGGGTTCGATTACCGGAAGTAATTTCTTTAGGTCATCGCCAAAAACTTCCGATTTCATTAATGCCTCACGTGCCTGCATCCACAGGCGGTTTCCTTTCACTGTGTTAATCTCTCCATTGTGAGCTACAATTCGGAAAGGCTGCGCCAAATCCCAGGTTGGGAAGGTATTGGTGCTAAAACGTGAATGCACCAACGCAATCGCACTCTTAAATTTTTCGTTTTTGAAATCCAGGTAATATGCTTTCAGCTGATTGGGAGTAAACATCCCTTTGTAAACGATGATTTTTGCTGATAAACTGGGTTGATAGAAACTCTTTTTGTATTTCAGGTTTGAGTCACGAATTTCTTTCTCGGCAAGTTTACGAACAATATATAGTTTGCGCTCGAGCGCATCTTTTTCCAAATCAGCTTTTATAAAAATCTGTTTGATAAAAGGCTCTGTTGTTTTGGCAATTTCACCGGGCGCTGATTTGTCAACCGGCACATCCCGGTAACCGAGTAAAGTCAATCCTTCCGCTTCAACATGTTTACTTAGTATTTCTGTACAAATATTGGCTTCTATCTCATCTTTTGGAAGAAAGACCAATCCGGTTCCGTATTTTCCCGGGACACCCACATTTACTTTTAAAACATCAGTAATAAATTCGTGGGGGATTTGCATCAGCAAACCTGCACCGTCTCCTGTGGAATTATCCGCACTGGTGGCACCCCGGTGATCCATATTTTGCAATACTTCCAGGCCACGTTCAATAATATTATGCGAGGATTGTCCTTTGATGTGGGCTACAAATCCGATCCCACAGTTATCGTGCTCGTTTGCAGGGCTATAAAGCCCCTGTGCATCCGGTATTCTCTGTTGCATCATTTTCTTACCTTTTTAAAATTTCTTCTAAAGCATTAACCGACTGCTGTCTGAAAACCGATCAATACAAAAATGTAAGTTAAAAATCAATTTTACTTACGAAGTGAAATCAAAAATAAATAATCAGATAAAAAATTACAATCAATTTAAGGCGATTGTGTGTTAAATAACATACACTTAACCTTGATTTTTGTCATAAAAACAAATATCAAATACGCAGATCTACCCTAAAAGGTTGTATGTGACATGTAATCAATTTGTTAAACCTCTTCTCCCAGTAATTTTGCTTTAGCTTCGTCAATCTTTTTAAAATCAAACTGTGCGATAGTTTCCTGTTTTTTTGTTTGGATGCTACCAAGGCAAAGGTTGCCAATACTTCCTTCGTGGGTGTGAGTGATTTTTTTGTTTGGAGAGAAGGCTCCTTTCTCAATCTTCTCGCCAACTATTTTATAAGCTTCTCTGAATGGAATTCCTTTTAGAACCAGGTTGTTAACTTCTTCTACACTAAAAAGATAATCATATCGGGGATCATCCAGAATGTTTTTGTTGATACTCATATTTTGGAGTGCCAGGGCTGCGATGTTAATGCAGTCGTTCACTTCGCGAAACATAGGAAGGAAGACCTCTTTCACCATTTGCAAATCACGAAAATAACCGCTGGGCAGGTTGTTTATTATACCTGTAATTTGCGCGGGGACCCCCTGTATTTTATTACACCGAGCACGTAATAACTCAAACACATCAGGATTCTTTTTATGTGGCATGATACTCGATCCGGTAGTAAATTCAGTGGGGAGGCTCACAAAACTGAAATTTTGACTCATAAAAAGACAAACATCGTATGCCAGTTTAGATAAGGTGCCAGCCAGGTTTGAAAGGGCAAACGATACAATTTTTTCTACCTTGCCGCGTCCCATTTGCGCATACACCACATTGTAATTCATGTTGTTAAACCCAAGTAAATCGGTTGTCATTTGGCGGTTTAGCGGAAAAGAAGAACCATAACCCGCTGCCGATCCTAAGGGATTTTGATTGGTAATTTTAAAGGCTGAGTAAAGTAGTTCGAGATCATCGCTAAGGCTTTCGGCATAGGCACTAAACCAAAGACCAAAAGATGAGGGCATTGCTACTTGCAGATGTGTGTAACCAGGCATCAACACATCTTTTTCTTTCTCAGCACGGTGCAGCAGAATATCGATAAGGGCAGAAGTACTTTCCACGATCTCGCGGATTGCATCGCGGGTAAATAATTTAAGATCGAGCAGCACCTGATCGTTGCGGGAACGCCCACTATGAATTTTTTTCCCAAGGTCGCCGAGTTTTTCGGTTAATAAAAATTCTACCATTGAATGAACATCTTCCACTCCTTCTTCAATAGTGAAATTTCCTTTTTCAGCTTCTGTATATAATTTCCGCAGACTTTTGAGAAGAACTGGTAATTCATCTTTTCCAAGCAGGCCAACCGAGGCCAGCATGCTGACATGTGCCATCGATCCCAGAATATCGTGACTGGCCAGGTAAAGATCCAGTTCGCGGTCTTTGCCAACCGTGAAATCTTCAATCGCCTTGTTTACTGCCGTTCCTTTGTCCCAAAGTTTCATTTGCATCATTATTAAGTAAGGCAAAGATAAAATTTCCAAATAAAATTGAAGAACGAAAGCAATCTGCTATATGTATTTGAATCATATAATCTTATTGCTTGCAGGAAAACGAATTATTATGTCATCAGTAAACTGATTTAATTGTAAAATGCAAAAAAATGGAGATAATAAATATTAAAAAGATATAAAAAAGTGCTTTTGGATAAATAAATGATATAATAGACTATAATAAATGACAAAATGACTACAAAAACAGTTTTTATATTAATAATTTGTTAACTGCTGTTAAAGATGTGTCTGGAAAAGTACGCCGGTTGATTAAAAATGCATTGATTTGAATTAAGAATAATAAAAAATAGGGGTCTGGATAGAAAAATAGTCAAAAAATATAATGAAACCCTAATTATAATGGGGGCATAAAACAAAAAAATATAAATTAAAAAAAAGCAGTTTAACTATTAATTTTTACGTTTATGAAAAAGACACTACTAATTACAGCTAGTATGTTACTAATGGTAACCTTGTTTGTTCCTGCAGCGAAAGCTCAGGAATGGAGTACTGGTTTGGACATTTACTCGAGTTACATTTGGCGTGGTGCCAAATTTGGTTCTGGTCCGGCTTTTCAGCCAACAGTTGAATTTAGCGCAGGTGGTTTTGCCATTGGTGCATGGGGATCAGTAAGTGCTTCAACTGACGAAGCTCTTGAAATGGACCTTTACGCAGGCTACACCTTTGAATTAGGCGAATCGTCTTCGCTGGGTCTAACATTAACCGACTATTATTTTGGTGGGGACTGGACAGATGGTGATTATCATTTCTTCGAACCCCTGGTTTCTCTGGGCTTAGGTGATTTCTCGCTGACTGGTGCTTACATGTTTTACGATGGTGCCGGAACTGATGGAGATGGATCAGGTGACTTGTATCTGGAAGCCGCTTATTCATTCGGATCATTCGATTTGACACTTGGTGGTGGTAATGGTCAGTATACCGATGATACCAAATTCAAGGTTTGTAATATCAGCGTAGGAACCTCCAAGGAAGTAGCCGTAACTGAAACTTTCACGTTGCCAGTTTCGGGAGCTGTGATTCTCAATCCTTCCACTGGCGGATTCTTTATAACAGTTGGTATTTCTCTGTAAATAAATAAGGTGCGGAAAGGTGCAACGTGAGCGAGAGGGTAAGTTGCACTTTCCTTTAAAATATAAAATAGTAAAGAAGATGAAAAAAATTGAAGCCATTATACGCAAATCAAAATTCGAAGAGGTAAAAGATGCTCTCTACGAAGCAGGCATCGAATTCTTCTCATTCTGGGATGTGAGAGGTGTTGGACAGGCTCGTGAAGGCCGTGTTTACCGAGGTGTAATTTACGATACCAGTACTATTGAACGTACCAAACTTGAGATTATAGTTCGCGATAAAAATGTGGGCAAAACAGTGCAGACCTTATTGAGTTCAGCGCGCACGGGGGAAATTGGAGATGGTAAAATATTTATTCTGCCCATCGAAGAATCTTACCGGATCAGAACTGGGGAGTCAGGCGATGAGTCGCTGTTTATTAAAGGAAAAGAAGAGTAGTAACAGTAAAAAAGATTAGATTATCATGGAAGAAACTTTACAAGGCCTACAAATAGGTATCGACAATATGTGGTTATTGCTCACCGGTTTTCTGGTGATGTTCATGCAACCTGGTTTTGCGCTGGTTGAGGCCGGTTTTACCCGCCAGAAAAACACCGCAAACATTCTGATGAAAAACTTACTGGACTTTTGTATCGGTTCATTACTATACTGGGCGATTGGTTTTACCATCATGTATGGAGACTCAATCGGTGGATTTATCGGAATGCCTCACCTGTTCTTTATGAGCGATGGTTTTGGAGACAATTATGCTGATTATTCTGACCTGTTTTTCCAGACCGTTTTTGCTGCTACTGCTGCTACCATTGTATCTGGTGCAATGGCTGAAAGAACCGAATTCAAAGCCTATTTGATTTTCAGTATTGTTATTACTGTATTGATTTACCCGATTTCAGGTCACTGGACATGGGGTGGTGGCTGGTTAAGCCAACTTGGATTCCACGATTTCGCCGGTTCATCTATTGTACACTCTGTTGGAGGATGGGTTGGTTTGGCTGGAGCCGCTATGATCGGCCCTCGTCTGGGGAAATACGGAAAAGACGGGAAAGCCAGAGCCATTCCGGGACATAACCTGGCATTGGGTGCATTGGGTGTATTCATCCTTTGGTTCGGCTGGTTTGGTTTTAACCCCGGTTCGCAGTTGGCTGCAGCCGGTACGGAAAACGCGGTAGCCATCGGTCACATTGCCGTAACAACCAACCTGGCTGCAGCAGCCGGTGCTGTAACTGCCATGTTGGTGGCTTGGTTCCGTTACAAACGTCCATCACTTTCTATTTCGTTGAACGGTGCATTGGCCGGGTTGGTAGGTATTACTGCCGGTTGTGATGCTGTAAATCCTGAAGGCGCGGTTGCCATCGGTGTAATTGCCGGTTTTGTTCTGCCGTTTGCAGTAGAATTTATTGATAAAGTATTGAAAGTTGACGACCCGGTTGGTGCTGTTTCAGTACACGGTGTAAGCGGTGCTATCGGTACCTTGGCTGTTGGTTTATTCTCAACTTCAGAAGGTTTATTCTACGGTGGTGGTGCTAAATTACTGGGTATCCAGGCACTTGGTGTGTTAACATTCTTCGCATGGGCATTTGGTTTAGGTTTGATATTATTCTTCATCCTGAAGAAAACAAATATTCTGCGCGTTTCTAAGCGCATTGAAGAAGAAGGCCTCGATGTTTACGAACATGGAGAAAGTGCCTATA
>DAOPJR010000120.1:0-9077 GCA_035399765.1 Draconibacterium sp.
TAACCCAAGGTGGTCATCATAAAAAAGAGCCACCAGTATTTGAACACGGACAATCAAACAGTAACAACAATTATTTCGATGATTTTGTGATTTTTGGTGGACGTGAAGTATATCTCGATTCGCAGAATTTTGTAGGTGGAAAAACCAGCTCAATTTTTGGTGGTACTGAATACGACTTGCGACAGGCGAGACTTTCGGAACATGGTGCAGTAATTGATGTACTTACCGTTTTTGGTGGAACGGGTTTTAAAGTACCGCCCGACTGGACCGTAAAAAATGAAGTAACCGCTATTTTTGGAGGATTCACAGATAAACGGGGCAACTCGATCAATCACATTGTAAGCGATCCTTCGAAAACACTTGTTATTAAGGGATTTGCATCATTTGGCGGCGTTGAGATCAAATACATGTAATAATGGATTTCCGTCATCCTTTTATCACTAATCCAAAATTATTAATCGGATATGGAGTATTCTGGATTGTAGCTTCAGCTATTCTGATTGGAATTGCAACCGGGGTAAATGATATCGCTCCAGGGGTTGTTATTGTAGCGATAACAACCTCTATGTCGCTCTATGCTCTGATAGGTGCAGCTATCTGGTATGTCATAAAATACAGTACGCTTGAGGATAACAGTATATTCCGTATCGTTTCGGCACATTTAATAGCAGCTACAATTATTGTTCTTTTGTGGATGTATATCGGAGCTGTCCTGGTTAAGCTTTTTCATCCGGGGATTGGAGAGTGGCTCAATGAAACTGTAATTATGAGGGCTGTAGTGGGCTACGCGATTTATATTGCTTTTGTAATTTTCTTTTATGCAGTAAACTATTATTATGCCTTCAAGGAAAAATCAAAAAACGAGGTTAAATTAAAAGCGCTGGTCAAGGAAGCTGAATTACACGCCCTTAAATCGCAAATTAATCCGCATTTTCTTTTCAATAGCTTGAATAGCATTTCGTCTTTAACAATGACCGACCCGGCCCGCGCCCAGGAAATGGTTATCAATCTGTCGCAGTTAATGCGGTATTCGTTGAAACATGATCAGGATGAAAAGGTAACCTTTAAACAGGAACTCGAGAACAACAAACTTTATCTCAGCATCGAAAAAGTACGTTTTGGCAAGAAACTGAACCCGGTTTTTGCTATCGAAGAATCGTGCTACAAAGCTGAAATACCAAACATGATCCTGCAACCTTTATACGAGAATGCTATTAAATACGGTGTCTATGAAGCCACAGAACCTGTTGATTTGATTACACACTGCAAGTATATTGACAATAATCTGGTAATTAGTATCAGCAATACTTACGATAAAAATGTACTGAGTAAAAAAGGCGAAGGAATTGGATTGAGAAACATCCGCGACCGGCTGCAGGTTATTTATGCCAACCCGCATTTGTTAAAAATAGAAGATAAGAATAGTGAATTTACCGTAACTTTAACCATTCCTCAAAATCTGAAGAACGATGACCGAAAAATTACGAACAATAATAGTTGAAGACGAAGAGCTGGCACGGAACCTGCTGAAATCATTTCTTTCTAAAATTGAAACGATTGAATTGGTTGCCGAATGTGAGAACGGTTTCGAAGGCGTGAAAATGATCAACGAACTAAAACCCGACCTGGTTTTTCTTGATATCCAAATGCCTAAAATTACGGGTTTTGAACTGCTCGAACTGCTTGAACACAAGCCACACATTATTTTTGCAACTGCCTATGATCAGTACGCTTTGAAAGCTTTTGAATACAATGCGGTAGATTACCTGCTAAAACCGTATTCACGCGACAGGTTAGAAGAAGCGGTAGAAAAAGTGATTGATCGAATTCAGGTAGAAGGAAAGGAATCAGATGTGATAGAGAAACTTGGAGATTATCCGCGCGATGAATACCTTGACCGAATTGTTGTAAAGGATCGTCATAAAATTCACATTGCCCCGGTTGATGCGGTTCGTTATATCGAATCGATGGATGATTACGTGATGATTTACACCAAAGAAGGCCGCTGGATGAAACAGAAGACCATGAAGTATTTCGAGAATGCGCTGAACCCGGCCAACTTTGTTCGTATCCATCGTTCCTATATTGTGAAAGTGGATGAGATAGGAGAGATTCAGCAATATGAAAAAGAATCATATGTCGTAATACTTCACGATAAAACTAAGCTAAAGGTCAGTAAAACAGGATATAAGAACCTGAAAGAAGTACTGAATTTTTAGCAGGATCAAAATGATATTCTGATAAAAGTATAGTTTAAAGGTGCACCATTGGATGTACCTTTTTTATTTTGTTCCTTTATCTTTTCCGCTTTCTTGACTTTTGTCGCATTTCCGATAAAGTATTATTACTATATTCATCAACTTCAATTTAAACCGACTATAAAATCCAAACTCAACGGAAACTATTTAAAATATTTTGGATGAACCGAATTAAATTTCAATTCAAATAAATATCTCATGAAAAAACTGTTACTTGTTTTGATAGCCGTATTTTTTGTTTCCACGGTTAGCTTTGCTGAAAAGAAAAAAGATGAAAAGAAGGAAGAACCTAAACCGTTTATAAATTCCGGCTTGGTAAGTGGTTTGAAATGGCGTAGCATTGGTCCGGCCTGGGCCAGTGGTCGTATTGCCGATTTTGCAGTTAATCCGGAAAATACAAAAGAATATTATGTGGGCGTGGCAAGTGGAAATGTTTGGAAAACAGAAAATAACGGAACTACATGGAAGCCTATTTTTGATAACTACGGAGCTTATTCGATTGGTATCGTTGAACTCGATCCGAACAATCCTAATATCATTTGGGTGGGAACCGGTGAAAACAATCACCAGCGTGCATTGGGTTATGGCGACGGAGTGTATAAATCACTCGATGGTGGAAAATCATTCAAAAACATGGGTTTGAAAGAAAGTCGTCAGATTGGCGGAATTGTTATCGATCCGCGTAACTCAAACATTGTTTTTGTGGCGGCAGAAGGTTCAGCCTGGGGACCGGGCGGCGATCGCGGTTTATATAAAAGTACCGACGGTGGCGAAATCTGGAAGAAAGTGCTGGAAATAAGCGAAAATACCGGGGTGAATAACGTGGTGATGGATCCATCGAATCCTGATATTATGTACGCTACCTCAGAGCAACGGCGCAGAACTTCATTCACAAAAATTGGTGGAGGGCCGGAATCTGCTGTTTATAAAAGCACCGACGGCGGTGAAAACTGGAGAAAAGTTTCCAAAGGTTTGCCCGGAGTTGATTTGGGGGGAATGGGAATCGATGTTTCTCCTGTAAACCCGAATATTGTGTATTTGATTGTGGAAGCAGCTGACGATAAGGGCGGATTCTTTCGCTCCACAGACAAAGGCGAAAGCTGGGAAAAAATGAGTGACTATCATTCCAGTGGCCAGTATTATAACGAAATTGTTTGCGACCCGGTAAACGCCGACAAGGTTTATTCAACAGAAACGGTATCACGCTTTACCACTGATGGAGGAAAAACATGGACAACCATCAGCACCAGCGGCCGTCACGTAGATGATCACGCTATCTGGATTGATCCAAAAGACACAGAACATTATATGATCGGTGGCGATGGCGGAATTTATGAAACCTGGGATGCCGGTGCCACTTTCGATTTTAAAGAAAACCTGCCAGTTACTCAGTTCTATCGCGTGACTGTTGACGATACCAAGCCGTTTTACTTTGTGTATGGTGGAACACAGGATAACAATTCGATGGGTGGCCCGTCGATGACAACCAGCCGCAGCGGTGTAATCAACGATGAGTGGTATGTAACTACCGGTGGTGATGGCTTCTGGTCGGCAGTTGAACCCGGTAATCCCGACATAGTTTACAGCGAGTCGCAGTATGGAAATGTGGTCAGATACGACAAAAAAAGTGGTGAACGCATCGATATTCGTCCGACTGAACGTAAAGGTGAACTCACCTATAAATGGAACTGGAACACACCGTTATTTATAAGTTCGTATAAACCAACCCGTCTGTACATGGCTGCCAATAAAGTATTTCGCAGCGAAGACCGTGGAGATACCTGGGAAGTGATCAGCGACGACCTTACCGCACAGGTGGATCGGAATTCGTTCCCTGTAATGGGTAAATACTGGCCTGCTGATGCTGTTGCAAAAGACGTTTCTACTTCGCAGTGGGGAACTATAGTGGCATTGAATGAGTCACCGATTAAAGAAGGTCTACTTTATGCCGGAACTGATGATGGCGTCATTTCAGTGACTGAAGACAGCGGGAAAAACTGGACCCAGGTGAAATCATTTCCTGGTGTACCGGAATATACTTATGTGAGCGATATTCAGGCCGACCAGTTTGATGAAAATGTGGTATATGCCACCTTTGACAACCTGAAACGCGATGATTTTAAACCATACGTACTGAAAAGTTCTGACAAGGGAAAAACATGGGTTTCCATCAGTGGCAACCTTCCCGAAAACGGTTCGGTACATGCGATTATTCAGGATTTTAAACGTCCGGAATTGCTTTTTGTCGGTACTGAATTTGGTATCTTCTTTACGGTTGACAATGGTGCCAACTGGGTACAGTTAAAATCGGGTTTGCCCACCATTCCGGTAATGGATATTGTAATGCAGAAGCGCGAAAACGATTTGGTTATCGCTACTTTCGGACGCGGTTTCTACATCATGGATGACTACAGTCCTTTGCGTGAGATTTCAAACGAAATGAAGGATGAAGAAGCTGTCATTTTCCCGATAAAAGATGCTTTGATGTATATCCAGACCAGTGGAAAAAGCAACCAGGGAAGCACTTATTTTACTTCTGATAATCCTGATTTTGGAGCCACTTTTACTTACTATTTGAAAGAAGTTCCAAAAACCAAAGAACAACTGCGCAAAGAAAAGGAGAAAAAGCTTTTCGAAGCCGGCGAACCGATTCCGCAACCTACCTGGCGCGAGCTTGAACTGGAAGGGAAACAGGAAAAATCGCATTTGATTTTTACTATTTATGATGCTGAAAATAATGTAGTTCGTCAGTTGACAGCTGCTCCCTCGAAAGGGGTGAACCGTATTAACTGGGATTTGCGTTATGCCATGTCAACCAGTGTAAGTGTTAACGGTAGTTTTAATCCTGTTGCAGGTAGTGGCGGCGGACGTCGCTACGGAGGTGGCGGTGGTATTTTGGTGATGCCCGGAACCTACAAAGTAGGGATGCAGTTGTGGCACGAAGGTGAACTCAAAACATTGGTTGAACCAGTTGAATTTACATGTAAAAAACTGGACAACACAACTTTACCAGCTGCCGATTACGACGATAATGTTGAATTTGCCAAAAAAGTTCAGAAGCTGGCAATTGCCGTTGTAGGTACAGGACGTTTGATTGGTGAAGCCACCAGCAAAGTGGAAAACATCAAACAAGCTATTTATTCAACACCGGGTGCCAGCCAGAAACTGATGAACAAAGCCCGTGCACTAGGAGCTGAACTTGAAGAACTGAATTTTAAAATGAATGGTTTAAGCGCCAAGGCAAGTTCAGAGGAAGTTCCTCCTTCTGAAGTTTCGCTGAATACACGTTTAAGTAATATTACGTACACGCACATGAGTTCTACCAGTGGCATTACCACCAGCGAAAAACAGAACTATGAAATTCTGAAAGAAGAATTTCCACCGGTACTCGATGCAATGAAACGCATTGTTGAAACCGATATTCCGGCGCTGGAAACGGAACTTAATAAAATTGGCGCTCCGTGGACTCCCGGAAGAATGATTGATTGGAAAGAATAAAAAGTTTTGTGTTTAAAGCTATATTCAAAGAGCTATCCGTTTAACGGGTAGCTCTTTTTATTTGCAACATATTACACAGAGACGTAGCTGATAATTAATGCCTGCTTTAATGGCTTTGATTCTTTGTTGTCAATTGGTTTTTAATTTATATGGTTTCAGTTCTTCAAAAAAGAAGTCATTGTTCGGTACATCAAAATCAAAACCTACGACATTTAAATTATTATCTGTATTTATCTTTATTGTTCCAAAGCTAAATGCATCCTGTGCAGTGTCCCAATGGATTTCCCAAACATCATAATGCCAGTGAGTAAGAGTTGCTGAGAGCAATGGATGATGTTCAAATTCTAGTCTTAGTTGATTATTCTTTTCCAGGATATTTATTCTCCCGCACAAGTCAGATTGATATTCACCAACAAAATCTTCAGTTGGAATTGAAGGTGATGTGTTCAGTATCCTTTTTGCTTTCCGATCTGCAATACGTGTGTCTTCTTCTGACGATTTATTGTACCTTTTTAAAAGATCTTCAGACCAATCCTTTGTTTTTATGCCTAAAAACTTGTCAAGAGCATAATAGGTTGCTGCCATAATTGGGCTTTTTAACCCATTTGTTAGAACAACTACACCAAGGTTTTCATCCGGGATTAAAGTAACGGCTGTTATCATGCCGTCATATCCACCTGTATGTCCAACTTTCAATCTGCCATGATAATCACTTAACCCCCATCCTAATCCATAAGAATTAAAATGCATATCAAAATCATTTTTCGAGGTTTGGTCAACCTGGTGACTGGAGTGAGGAGTCCAAACCATATTTCTGGTGCGTTTTGTCAATAGGGTATCACCGTTCCAAATACCGTTATTCAAATTGAAGATCATCCATTTAGAGATGTCATTGACGCTGGAAATAAGTCCGCCCATTGCCACCGCATTATCCCAATCTACCCAGGGAATTGCATAATTGACATCATTCTCAATTGCATGTGGTGTAGCGTAGTTCCCTTTATTATCCAGATATTGAATTGATGATATGGTGCGATTCATTCCAAGCGGATCCAAAATGCGTTCTTTCACATTTTCACTCCAACTTTTACCGGTAACGTTCTCAATCAATTCACCTGCGGTAATGTACATCAGGTTTGAATATCCATAACCCGCTCTAAACTCAAAAGCTTGCGGTACATATTTTATTCGTTGAATGATTTCTTTTGATGACAGATCGGATTTATACCAAATATTATCTCCGCTGAAAGTACCTAAGCCTGCCCGATGACTTAAAATATCTCTGATGGTGATATGTTCACTAACCCAGGAGTCGTACATATTAAAGTCAGGAAGATACTTCCTTACTTTATCGTCCCAGTCTAATTTTCCTTCCTGAACCAACATTCCGATAATTGTAGATGTAAAAGCCTTGGAATTTGATGCAATAGCATATAATGTATTTGCATCGGGTTTTTCTTCTTTTCCAACTTCCAAAACTCCGTAGTTACCTGTAAAGATTAACTCACCATTTTTTACTATACCAATAGATGCACCCGGAATACCCCAATCCCTGACCATTTGTGCATAATATCTGTCGAGTGCTGCGAGATCAACTTTTGTTTCTTTTTGTCCTTGTACTCCAACTGAAAGAATCAATAATAAAATGATTGCAAACAAAGTTTTATTCATGATTATAGTTTTAATTCTTGCTAACAGTAAATTGTCGGTACGTCCCGAAATCTCGCGATTGAAAAACGTCAGCGGACACGGTACGAAGACAGTCAGGAAAGGAGCGGAAATAAGGCACTGCACCAACCCTGCGCAATCTACACTCTGTTGTATGCTGGTGTTTATTCGTCAAAGTTAAACCGTTACAGCCTTTACAAATTTAGTAGTTTCCTATCAATCCGTACATCTTAATAAGAAGAACAAATAGCGGAGTTTTCTACTTCTATTCATACCTCAACGCCTCAACCGGATTCCTCATTGCCGCCCGCCAACTTTGCCAACTTACGGTTAGTAATGCGATTCCCAAAGCCAAAACGCCTGCCAAGGCAAATATCCACCAACTTAGCGCAGTTTTATAGGTATAGTTTTCGAGCCATTTATTCATCGCAAAATAGGCAACTGGCGAAGCAATCAAAAATGCTATTGTAACCCATCGGAGAAAATCTTTGTTGAGCATGGTTAGTATTTCTGAAATTTTTGCTCCATTAATTTTACGTATTCCAATTTCTTTCATCCGTTTATTGGTGGCGTAATAAGAAAAGCCAAATAATGCAAGACAGGATATAATCATGGAAATGGTCATAAAGGCATAAAACAGTTTACCAAATTGAAAATCGGAATTGTACTGATTAAAATAGAAATCGCTTAAATAAAAATATTCAAAGGAAGATTGAGGGAAAAACGATTCATAGTTTGATTTTATAAATTCTCTTACTTCTGCATGATTTTCGTTATCATACTTTATAGAAAGATACCCAATGCCGGGAGCCAGGCTAATAATCATTGGTGGCACTTTCGATTTAAATCCCAACTGATGAAAATCTTTGAAAACACCCACAATTTTTGTTTGAATTCCTGCAGCATCAATCGAATCGTTTAAACACTGCTGCAACGTTTCGTACTTCAGCGCCTCCAGCGCCGATTCGTTAATCAGCACCGCACCAAACATGTTCTTGTCAAGCTCCCTTGAGAATCCACGTCCGTTTGCCAGCGAAATATTAAACTCATCCAGAAAATTGTAATCTACGCCCATCATATGCATTTCAGCAGGCGACCCTGCGTTGTTTTTTAAACGTATTACCGGCATCGACATGTTAGGTTCCTGCCCCACAATTTGTGTCGATGAAGTTATACTTTCAATGCCTTTATCTTTGAATAACTCGGCTTTAAAGGCATCAATTTTATTTGAAGTCTCCTTGTCATCTGGGTTTGACAAAATGCTCTGTACAACAATTGTATTGCTTATATCAATTCCTAAATCTTTGTTCTTTATGTATTTAAACTGTTTAATCAATGTCAATGAGCCGATAATTAAAACAATAAATACTGAGAACTGAAAAACAACAAGGACTTTTCGGAAAGTGGCCTTACCTAACTTCAGTTTCCCTGATGAAATTATTCTGACAGGATTAACAGATGCAGCTATTACTGAAGGGTACGAACTTATTACGATTGAAAAAATGCCTAAACCCAAAAGAAGAATGCCAACAAACAGCAGGTTTTCTTTTATGGTTTTGAAGATTGAAATTTCAAGGATTTGATTCAGTCCTTTTTCAGCCAGCAGCAGTACTAAAATTGCAATAACAAAGCTTATCAGATACACCACCAAAC
>DAOPJR010000121.1:0-2277 GCA_035399765.1 Draconibacterium sp.
GGATATTACCGAACGTAAAAAAACAGAAGAAACCATTTTAATTAGCGAAGAAAAATTTAGGAGCATTACCGAGCAGACCAGCGATTTTATTGGGTTAACCGATGAAAATGGAATTATAACTTATGCCTCACCTGCAGCCAATAAACTTTTTGAATGTCCACCAGAACAAATGATCGGTCGCAATTTTTTAGATTTTGTTGAAGTATCAGATTTTTCCAATGCAGTTTCTGCATTTGGTGATGTAATGAGAGCCGGAACAAAATTGAGAAACCTGGAGTTTACGCTGAAACGAAAAGATGGTTCAACATTTATTTGCGAATTAAATGGCTCGCAATACAATATTGCTTCAACCAAAGGAACAATTGTAAATATCAGAGACATCTCCAATCGTAAACAGGCTGAAATTGAACTTCAAAAAGCAAAGGAAGAAGCTGAAGAAAATGAAAAACGTTTTGAGGCGCTGCATAATGCTTCCTTTGGCGGAATTGCGATTCATGACAAAGGATTAATTCTGGATTGTAACCAGGGGCTATCTGCCATGACGGGGTATAGTCATGAAGAACTAATAGGTATGAACGGGCTTCTGCTTCTTGCCGAAAATTCGCGCGACAAAGTGATGGAAAATATTTTATCGGAGTATGAAATGCCTTATGAAGGCATCGCATTGCGTAAAAGTGGCGAAGAATTTCCGGTTAGGATTGAGGGTAAAATGATTCCGTATGAAGGGAAAAGAATGCGAGTTGTTGAATTCAGAGATATAACAGAGATTAAAAAAGCGGAAGAGACACTGAGGCAGAGTGAAGAAAATTTCAGGTTATTGGTGAGTAATACTTTTGACGGGATATTCATCAGCGACAAAAATGGCGATTATTTGTATGCCAATAAAAAAGCTGCCGAAATAACAGGTTATTCTATTGAAGAGTTGCTACATATAAATACCAGGCAATTAACACCCGAACGGTACAGAAAAGCAATAGAACAAAGAATTGCAGATCATTTTTCACAAAGTAGTGAGCAAGCTAAGTATGAAGCAGTACTTGTTCAGAAATCGGGCAAGGAAATTCTAATTGAAATAGCAGCTTCATTAACGACATGGAAGGGAATTCAGGCACAAATTATTTCATTTAGAGATATAACACTTAGAAAAAAGAGTGAACAGGAGTTAATAGAAGCAAAGCAAAAGGCAGAAGAAAGTGACCGTTTAAAGTCGGCTTTTTTGGCGAATATGAGCCACGAGATCAGAACTCCAATGAACGGAATCCTTGGGTTTACTAACCTTTTGCAAAATCCTGATCTTACAGGTGAACAACAACAAAGTTATATCGAGATTATTAAGACAAGTGGTCAACGTTTGTTGAATACGGTAAATGACATTATTGAAATTTCAAAAATAGAAACTGGACAGGTTATTGTATCAGTGACTGAAATTAACATCAATGAGCAATTGGACTACCTGAATAATTTTTTCAAGCCCGAAATTGAGTCAAAAGGAATGCGTCTGATTATTCAGAATGATTTGCCATTTTTTAGATCAACTATTAAAACCGACGATGTAAAATTACATTCAATACTTACAAACCTGATTAAGAATGCAATAAAATTTTCTGAATCCGGCTCAATTAGTGTTTACTGTAAACAAATCAATAATCATCTGCAATTTGAAATAAAAGATACCGGAATAGGTATTCCTGCAGAAAGACTTGATGCTATTTTTGATCGTTTTGTTCAGGCGGATATCGCAGATAGCCGTGCCCACGAAGGTTCAGGGCTCGGTTTGGCAATCTCAAAGTCGTATGTAGAAATGTTGGGGGGCAACATTTGGGTTGAATCAGAAGAAGGGAAAGGGAGCACATTTTATTTTACTATTGAATATATTCCGGTTGAACCTTTAGATAGGATAAAAGAAAGTGAGTTTACTGGGATTACAGCGGAGAATATGAAAGACTATTTTATATTGGTTGCGGAAGATGAAGATATTAGCTATTTGCTGATGCAGAGTATTCTTTCAATTGAAAATTATAAGTTGTTAAGGGCAAAGAATGGAAAAGAAGCAGTTGAAATAGTTCAAAATAATTATGATTTAGATTTGGTGTTGATGGACTTGAAAATGCCTGAAATGGATGGATTAGAAGCAACAAAAAAAATAAGGGAGCTTAATTCGTCAATTCCCATTATTGCTCAAACGGCATACGCACTTTTCGGTGATAAGGAAAAGGCATTAATCGCAGGCTGTAACGATTATATATCTAAACCAATTAATAAAGAATTATTGCTCGA
>DAOPJR010000121.1:2377-8982 GCA_035399765.1 Draconibacterium sp.
TTGATTGAACTTTTTAACCGGTCAGAGGTTTAATAGCACGAATTCAAGTAACATAAATTATGATTTCAAAAGTAGTGTCAGTCGTAGTTCTTATATTCTCAACAGCGGTACTTTTTGCTCAGACCTCACAAGCTGAAACCAGTACACACAACCACTCAAATGAACATGAGAATGACCACCATGATGATAAACACGAACTTGGTGTTTCGCTTGCTCCTGTTTACTTCCTGAAAGAAAAGGAATTAAGTATGGCTGTTCACATGCATTACACGTATAATATTCCAGAAACGAAGTTTGGTTTGGGGCTCGCTTACGAACATATTTTTGATGAGCATCGGCACAATTTTTTGGGAGTAGAAGGTTCATTCCGGCCTGTTCATCCTTTGTCTTTTAGTGTCACACCCGGAATTACGTATGAAGGAAAAGACTTTGATGAGAAACAATTTGCCGTTCATTTCGAAACGGCGTATGAATTTGAATTATCTAAACTTCATGTTGGCCCTGCGCTCGAGTTTGCCTACCATCGCGAGGATTTTCATATCAGCCTTGGTTTGCATTTCGGGTTTGGATTTTAGTTCAGTTATTTACAGGGTAACACAAAATAGAAAGTTGCACCTTCTCCCGGCTGACCTGTGCTCTCAACTCCAACCGTGCCGTCTAGTTTTTCTGTGATTTGTTTTACAATTGATAATCCAAGACCATAGCCAAGTGCTTTCTGCCGATGGAAGCGGGTGTGTTTCTGAAACAAAGATGCCTGGTGTTCAGGGGCAATGCCATCACCGTTGTCGTGTACCCAGAATTTAATTTTTCCATCATTCATTTCAGTGTTGCCAACTTTAATTTCGGGAGGTGTACCCCCGTATTTAATAGCATTACCCAGAAAATTGATCCAAACCTCAATCAACCACGGTCCATAGCTTTTGATTGTTTTCAGCTTATCGGCTACCATTATTATTGCTCCTGATTCCGCAATTTGATCTTTTAACTGATCCCTGGCTTGCTCAAAAATACGTTGCATGTCAACAGTTTCTTTCTCAACCTCCTGGTTTCCTGCTGTAGCCAGCTTCATCAGTTCGTCGGTAACTTTAATCGTTTTAATGGCTGATTCACGAACCATTACCGATAATTCCTTTACAATATCATATTCCTGATCCTCAAGGCTATCAAGCACCGCATCACTTGAAGTGTAAATAGCACCTAACAGGTTTTTTAATTCGTGAGCAACTGTATGCGCAAATGAATCGAGATCGGCAATCAGGTTCTCGTTTCGCTCAATTTCTTTGATTAAGAGTTGGTTTCTGTTCATTAACTGAATCTCTGATTTCCGAATTGTTGTGATATCACTTATCATTACCAGTTTTCCAGAGAAACGTTTATTCTCGTTTACAATGGGCAGTGTTTTAAGTATAAAATAGTGAATATCATCCTCGTGTTTCAACTCAAAATCAAAACTGTTTTCTTCTTCTTCTTTTTCAATTGCATTAACCACATCACGATAATTCTTGAACACTTCACGGTACGATTCCTTGATAACGGGATGCCCGTTTAAACTAAAAATTTGACGGGTGGCAGGGTTGATATCTTCAATTAATCCCTGGTCGTTTATTATGATGATTCCATCTTTTAAAGTTCGAATTAATTTCTGTGTAGCCAAGGGCATAATTTCAAACATACGATGCCGGTAAATCCCAATGGTAAATATGATCCCGGCAATAGCGAAACCGGTTGTAGTCCAATCAAATCCCACATATGGATTAATTCCGGTAACATAAGAGATATTTCCAAATATGGGAAACATCGATGCAAGAAAGACTAGTGCTACCTGCAAACGTCTGGTACGACCCACTTTGAAATACAGCCGAATCAAGTTTATTACTCCCAAAATAATTAGAACAAAGGCATATCCCCAAAAAGTCCAGAACCAGGGACCATGTACGTAATACATAATATTGGAACCCGGTGGCAGACTAATGTTTTCCCATACCAGATGGTGACTTGGGTTGCTGATTACCATTATAATGGTAACAAGTGGAATAATGCTTGCCAGTAAATAACTTTTAATGTTAATAAAACGGTTTGTCTGGCTCAAAGCCAGTGTGAAAAAGAAGTAATTAACAGGTAAGAAGGCAATTCCCAAATACGAAAGTTGCGACCAGATAATTTTACTTTGCAGAACAGGAGTACTAAATTCACTGGCGTAAAAAAATGCCCAAATGGCTGCATTCAATTCAATAAGAATCAGAAAAAGGACTTCACTGGCCTTTCTGTTTTTCCACAACACTCCAACAAGAGCAATAGCGGCTATGGCCGTTAAAAACTGAATAATGCTACCTAATGGAATAAATTCAAGCATTTTCTGCTACCAATAAAAGGCGTTCAGGCAAATTTAACGAAATAATTTACTTATAAACATTGATGTAAATAAATCGTAAATGAGTTCTTCTGTTTTTCGTATTTTGTTCCAGTCTATGGTTTAAAATCATTGTTTCTAAGAGCACTTTTGTTTCTTTTACATTCAATTTAAAGAACACTAAATCATGATGAAGAATTTTGTTACTGTTTTATTTCTGTCACTATTTGCATTGCAGGTATCGGCAAAAGAGGGAATGTGGATTCCAATATTGCTGGAGAAATATAACCTGGAAGAAATGCAGCAAATGGGTTTTAAACTTACAGCACAGGATATATACGATGTGAACCATGCCAGCATGAAAGATGCTGTATTGTTATTTGGCCGGGGATGCACCGGTGAACTTATTTCCGACGAAGGATTGCTCATTACAAATTATCATTGTGGTTACAGTAATATTCAGTCGCATAGCAGTGTTCAAAATGATTACCTCACAGATGGTTTCTGGGCAATGAACAGGGGAGAGGAACTTTCTAATCCTGGCCTGACAGTTAGTTTTCTGGAATCCATGGAAGATGTAACCGACCGTATTTTAAAAGATACGGAAGGTTTGGCAGATAAAGCCCTCGCTGAAAAAATTGAAGAGAATACTAAAAATATTGAGGAAGAAGCCACCCGGGACGGAAAATACTCAACCTCGGTGAAACCATTGTTTTACGGGAACCAGTATTTCCTATATGTGTATAAAATTTATCGCGATGTTCGTTTGGTGGGGGCACCGCCTTCAGCCATCGGAAAATTTGGTGGAGATACAGATAACTGGATGTGGCCGCGTCATACAGGAGACTTTTTAATTTTCCGCATTTACGCTGATAAAAACAATGAACCGGCAGATTATTCGCCCGATAATGTTCCTTTCAAACCGAAGAAATTTTTTCCCGTTTCGTTAAAAGGAATTCAGCCAGGGGATTTTACGATGGTTTTTGGGAACCCTGGAACAACTATGGAATATTGGCCACACCAGGCGGTGGATATCACAATGAACCAACGTGATCCGGACAGAATTATGCTTCGCGACAAAAAGCTGGAGATCATCGGTGCTGATATGGAAAAAGATCCGAAAGTACGCATTCAGTATTCTGCCAAATATCAGGGAATCAGTAATGCGTGGAAAAAATGGCAGGGTGAAATCAAAGGTCTCAATCGGTTGGATGCAGTGAATAAAAAGCTCGCGTACGAAAAAGAATTTAAAAACTGGGCGATAGCTAATGGTAGCTGGGAAAACACTTACAAACCCGTGTTTGAGAATTTTGAGAGGGATTATGCTGAATATGCTAAATTCATTAAGGCTAGTGATTATTATTCTGAAGTGGTTTTACGCGGCATTGAACTTTTAGGGCAGGCAGGAAAATTGGATGAAATAACAGAGGCAATCAGGAATAAGGATGAAGACAAGGTAAAACAGCTTCGTGAAAGCTTGCAGAAAGGGATGGAGGGCTTTTATAAAAACTATAATCAACCAACCGATGAACAACTCTTTACTCAACTTCTTCCCATACTTCTTAACGGACTTTCTCCCGAGTTTGTCCCTGAAGAAGTTGCTGCAACCCTCAATAAATATAATAAAGATCAACTGCTGGATAAAGTATATCGTAAATCAATTCTGGCTGATCCTGCTAAACTGAATGACTTATTGGCAAGTGGAACAGATAAACAACTTCTGAAATTACAGAAAGATCCACTGGTTAAAATGTACACTGCATTTAATAAGATGAATCAGGAGGTAATTGCGCCGACAGTCAAGGAAATTGAAACCAAGATCAATGCCAGCCTGAAAGTTTATGTGGCAGGTTTGATGGAGATGAAAAAGAACCAGGCTTTTTATCCCGATGCCAACCTGACTTTGCGCGTTGCATACGGAAAAGTAGAAGGTTACGAACCGGTTGATGGAGTGGAATACAAGTATTACACAACTCTTACTGGGATTATGCAAAAAGATAATCCGGATATTTATGATTATGACGTTCCGGATCGCTTAAAAGAATTGTACCGTGAAAAGGATTTTGGACAGTACGAAGTAAACGGTGATGTGCCGGTTGCTTTTACTGCTTCGAACCACACTACGGGAGGTAATTCAGGTAGTCCGGTTGTAAATGGAAATGGGGAACTAATAGGGGTGAATTTCGACCGTTGCTGGGAAGGAACCATGAGCGACATCATGTTTGATCCAACCGTGTGCCGCAACATTTCGCTCGATATTCGTTATGCACTTTTTATTATTGACAAATTTGCCGGTGCTGGTTACTTGTTAGATGAGATGGATATCGTGAAGTAAGGAATAGGTGGGGTTAGGAATCAGAAGAAAAAAGGATGACATTTTTTTAAAGATGTCATCCTTTTTTTGCTCAGCTAATGTTGTATTCCTAATTGACCGATAAATTTCCGGTTAGTTTTGGTTCGGCAGACGATGGCCCAACAAAAAAGTTGATTTGTCCTTTTTCCAGCACAAACTGATGCTTATCGGTATCCCAGTATTTTAGATCTTCTGCTTTAACCGGAATAATAACTTCTCTGGTTTGTCCTTTCGGAATGAAAACCCGTTTGAACCCTTTTAAGGCTTTTACCGGACGTTCTACTTTTGAATCAGGAAATGAAGCATATAATTGTACCACTTCGTCGCTGTCGTAATTACCAGTATTTTTTATACTCACAGTAATATTAACTGTTTCACCATCTTTTATACCGGTTTGATCAGGTTTCACTTTTTGATATTCGAAGCTCGTATATGTCAGCCCGTAACCAAACGGGAAAACCGGCTCGTGTGTATTGTACATGTAAGTATGTCCGTTGCGGATGTTGTAATCCAGCATAGGAGGAAGATCGTCGATTGAAGCAGACCAGGTTTGCACCAACCTGCCAGCCGGACTGACATCTCCGAAAATTACATCGGCCAGTCCGTTTCCTAATTCCTGGCTTGACTGGGAAATATGCAGAATAGCCGGGATATTTTCCTTCGACCAATTGATGGCATAAGGGAAACTGGATACCATTACCAAAACAGTGTTTGGGTTAGCTTTTCTTACCAGTTTTACCAAGTCTTCCTGTTCCAGTGAAATTGCCTGCCTGTCAACTCCTTCACGGCCATCACTGGGTACATAACTAACTGCCCAGCCCAGGTTGTAACTAAGCGGATGATTTCCAATGCAAACGATGGCAACATCGGCTTCCGAAGCAGCAATAATTGCTGAGTCGGCTTTGTTACTTTGGGCAAACAGAACCTCTGTATTATCACCAACAGCTTTTTTAATTCCATCTAAAATGGAAACATGGTAGGGAGGAGTGCCGGCATACCAATCCGAAACAACGAGGTTGGCACTTGGGCCGATTACTGCTATCTTCTTTATTTGTGTTTTATCCAGAGGAAGAAGCTGATTTTCGTTTTTCAGCAAAACAACTGATTCCTGCGTAACTTTGCGCACTAACTGATGACTTTCGGGTTTGTTCCAGATACGAACGGTATCAGCAATTCCAATTTTTGTGTATGGATTTTGTTCGGAATTATCGAGCATACCAAGTTTAAGTAAAACACGCAATGTTCCGCGGATGGATGCATTTATTTCATCTTCACTGATTAACCCTTTATTGATTGCGTTTTTAAGCGGTTCAATATAATTGTCCAGGAATACGGTAATACCGGCTTTAATACACCCGGCAGCTGCTTCTTCCAGATCAGGATAATAATGATGCGCCGTTAAAAGCAGACGAAAAGCACCACCATCTGTAGCAATTATTCCATTCTGTCCCCATTCATTCACAGTAACGTTTTTTAATACCGGATGAACCGTGCATGGAATTCCGTTGTATTTATTATAAGCGGCCATGTAAGCACGCGAACCGCCTTCGGTAATTCCTTTATAAAAAGCGTACCCGTAATATTCACGAAATAGTTGTTCATCAAAATCAGAAGAATTGATCTCACGTTCATTCTCGTTGCTATTGGCCAGAAAGTGTTTCATTAACGAGGCTGTTTTCCAGTATTTCGGATTATCACCCTGTAACCCTTTTACATAGGCAACCGTTAGTTCTCCTGCCAGAAAAGCATCTTCGCCATAACATTCCTCGGTACGCCCCCAGCGAATGTCGCGTCCTAAATCTGCATTTGGTGCGAGAACAATTAACCCGGCGCGTCCGTAATCAGGATTTTGTGCAAGGAAACGGGCTTCGTCGGCTTCAAGTGAGGCAACTTGTTTTAACA
>DAOPJR010000122.1:0-5800 GCA_035399765.1 Draconibacterium sp.
AAACCAGAAATAAAAGCTCTTGTCTTCCAACGATCCGGTAGATATTCGCTCGAGTGCGGGTCGGTACCCGAAATGTACCAGGCATCGATTCCCTGTTTTATCATTTCGGTTCGGAAGGCTGCTATTCTTTCAGTAATTATGTCTTTCATTGTTTTTCGTATCGCTGTGTTGCCATTTAACAATTTTGCAATTGATCAATTGAACCAATTATTTGTTCTTCTGACCTTCGAAATACCGTTTTACAAAACTCTTTATAGAAGATGCCGGGATATCGTCATAATCCAACTCATCTTCCGAATAAAACTTAAAATCCAGAATATCGTCCATCGCTTTCAGGTTTGTATCCGAATCCACGCTTACTTTAAAAGCCATGTCAAGAGTAAAAACTGTAAATCCGGAAAAGACATACTCATTTGGCGCTGAAGTCAAGTATTCGAGGCTTGTAACTATCAATCCCAATTCTTCTTCCAATTCTCTTCTGATGGCTTGTTCTGCAGATTCAAGCGGATCAATAAAACCACCAGGAAGATCAAGCTTTCCGTAATCAGGCTCCACACCACGGGTTACCAACATTAGCTTTCCATTTTCATCGGAAATAAGCGCTGCTACTGCGGCAGAAGAATTTATATAAAAGTGGAATCCACAATCAGCGCATTTTAGTGATCGTTCACCGACAGTATTAAACTTCTCAGAACCACATTTCGGACAATACTTTAAAACATTGAGTGGAAAAGTATCCATTTTATTAATTTAAGAATATCAATTAGGATTGATAATTGCGGAATGAATTAGAGTGATCCTTCGCATATCAAAAATCGTTCATCTTCAATCATCATTCTACTATCTTTCTTGCTTTCAGCCAATCCATAAACATATTAGGCCAGTTATCGGATGGGCGGCCGTCTTTGCGCATTCCAAAACCGTGTCCGCCATACTGAAAAATATGCATTTCGGCCGGCACATTATTTCGTTTTAAGGCCGAATAAAATTCGATGGAATTACGTGGAGGAACAGCTCCATCGTCGTCAGCCAGTACAAGAAAAGTAGGCGGTGTTTCCGGGGACACATTCAGTTCATTGGAATATTTTCGGATTAGTTTTTTGTTTTTGCCTGTGCCTATCAGATTCTCACGCGACCCCATGTGAGTGTATTCTTTGTTCATGGTAATAACCGGATACAACAATAACATAAAATCAGGGCGACAACTAACTCGTTCTACCGGATCATTACTATCAGGATTTCCGGCATCGAAAACAGTTCCTGCTGTTGAAGCCAGATGCCCACCGGCTGATGAACCTGCAATACCAATTTTCTGCGGGTCAATCCCCCACTCTTTAGCATTGGCTCTAACAATCCGGACAGCCCGCCTTGCATCGCTTGATGGCACTTCGTCGTGCTTATTAGGAAGACGATATTTCAAAACAATTCCAGCAACTCCCTGAGATTGCAGAAAAGTAGCCATGTCATAACCTTCATGATCCATGGCCTCAATAAAGTAACCACCTCCGGGACAAATTACTACAGCGGCACCGGTATTTTTTCCCTTTTCCGGCAAATAAACATACATTTCGGCTTCCGAGACATTACGAACCCGCACACCCTCGAATTTTTCTTCAGGAGTTTTTATTCCATTATCGTTTGGTGCACCGTTTGGCCATACTTTCAGTACTTTATCCTGCGCCATTAAGCTGATTCCTGATAAAAGGAAGATTGTAAAAAGACTAATTTGTTTCATACTTTTTTTGATTTTCGAATATCGATTAACGATTGATGATTGATGATTTCTTCATGGATCAAGTCCTCCACAAATTAAAATTCGTTTATCATCATTCTATTACTTCGATTTTGCTCCTACAAAATAGTGGTCCTTTTCAGAAAACAAGACATTGAAAGTGGTAAGAGAACCATAAGCACGTGTGATATACTGCTGAATATCTACCTTTTCCTCATCTGATAATGAGGAACTGCTGTTAATATTCTGCTCGAGTACGCGCAAACGGTCACGAAGCATTACAATTTTATGAAAGAAAGTTTCGATTGGAATTTCCTTTGGCTGCAATGAGGGATTACCCGGTTGAAGGATCATTGTACCACCCTGCCATTTATCACCCAAAGGAACTACTTCACTCAATGCTCCGTACTGATCGAGCACATAGGTCATTACCTTTTCAATATCTTTTACCGATAATCCTGTCTTTGTTGTTGCCGGACCTTCTTCCAGAACAGTAAGATCAGTATTACGTTTGGTGATCTCCATTTTGCCACCCCGTTCAAAAAATATCTCGTACGCGGTCAGGTTATCTTTACTCACAATTCCCTGTCCGTAGCGCGGATGATCCACGCGGGTTCCAACTTTTAAGTCTTCCATTTTCAGTAAATTTTAGAGAGCCTTAAAAGTAGGATATTTTAGGCAAAAACTGATGTATTTCAAAAGGGATTTAGAAGGGATACGATCTCTTTGAAATGTTTTGATTTCTCTTAATCGGAAAATTAGTATCTCTTATCAAGCGTAATATTCTTAAAATAATGATGCAATATTTCGTCGTATTTATAGCCTTTGTGCCCCATTACGGCTGCACCAATCTGACAAAGTCCGGCACCGTGTCCCCATCCGCCTCCGTGTAGTACAATCCTGGCGGGGATTCCATTTTGAATATCGAGTTTTTCAACGGTAAATGCCGAGCTGTAAAGATGCGACTTACTAAACCAGCGGCGGATTTCCAATTCTTTTCCGACAGTAAGAGTAAGCTTGCTTCCTACAATTTTCAGGCGGATTAAACGCCCCGAAGTTCCTCTTTCAATTGTTATCAAATCCAATATATCACCAAAATCATTACCCGATCGTTGTAAGATTAAGTTTGAAAGTTGTTCGTTGGTGTATTCCACCGTCCAGCGGTAAAAATCTTTGGCTGTCCAATCATATTCATTGAGTACCTGTTTTAGTACTTCCTCATCATCTGTGTTGCAGAAAGCTTCAGGGCTGCTGTTTAACCATGCAACTGCATTTTTTTCTATCGTCAAATCCTTTTCAAAACCAGCCGGGAACTCCGGATTATCAACCACCGCAGTTAAATACGGATGATTGACCGGCTCCCAGCAATTCTCAAAAAGTTCGGCAATTCCCCCACAGCATTTCGAAAAACGCGCATCACAAATCGTTCCCTGGTAGGATAAAATTACTCCGGAAGTCTCATTTACCGCTTTTACCACATTTGGATTCTCGGCGCGTGTAATTCCCTGGTAGCGCTGGCAATGATCGTCGGCACACACATGAAAATGTTCGTGATCTTCACGGTCGTACCATTTTATATATTCATCTTTTGAAGAAAATGTACTTTCATAATGTTGTGTCGCTTCCGTAATTTTTTCCTGTTTTTCGATTTGTGCAATCAACCAGCTACGTGAAATGATGGCGTGTGCCTTTAACAGGTCCAGTGAACTATTGGCACTCATTTCCGAAGATATAACACTGATGAGGTACTCTTCTATTGCAAGTACATTAATTGCCGTTACCAAATCGTTCTCGATGATCAGTTTGAGTGCTCCTTTAAACTTTTGATTTTCCTGTTGTTCCCAGTGAAAATTTACACCGATTGTAACATCTTTTAGCTCGAAAGAATCTGTTTCAGGATTCATCGGAATGAGCAACAATTCATTCGTGTTAATTTCACTTTTGTAAAGTTTGAGCTTACCATCTTCCAACCAGACCGACTGATCTCCTCCAAAAACCAAATCTGACTGACTTAAAAAGAATCTACCATTTAGTTTAAAATCTATTTGTGTACGGCTCATTATGCCAACGGTGATATCCGGCTGTTTCATTTTCTTTCGTTATAATTTCAATAATATATGCAAACTTCAATTTTGGGCTTTAGCCCTTAATATTATTTCGACAAAAATGCATCGATCCCAGCACCCAACGCAGGAGCTTCACGAAGTTTCGATGTTTTTATAATCGATTCGATATTTCTGTAGTGTGCTTTGGCTGCTTCATCCAATAATTCAGAAGTGGTTAGAAGATCTCTTAACTGATCCAAAATAGGCTGCTTTACAACTTCATTTCCTATCGAGTCATCAAATAGATCACCTAAACGCTGACCAATAATGATGATATCGAACAGCTTACCACGGTGTTCGTGTTCTGAGTTTAAAATCGAACGATTAGGATTAACAAATTCAAACAAACCGCTCCATCCCTGATAAAGTGTCACTATCCGTTCATAAAGAAGTCGGGCCAGGTTGCGATTAACCACCTCGAATGTTTTTACAGCAGCATCTTCTCCATTCTGAGCCAATTTAGAAATTTGAAGAGGAAAAATTCCGGCTTCGCTGAGTTCTTCCACTGTTTTTCGGGCAAATGCGGCATAAGTTTGCTGAATTCCGCTTACCGAAGTCACTTTTTCAAGCGGCAATCCTTCCGCACTTTTCATTTCCCAGGTTTTGGCAATCCAACTTTTTGCATTGTCGAAAGTCAGCAATTTACCATCCAGTTTCATGGCATCTGCAACTCCTGTTCCACCACCTAAATAATAAGCGTTGTCTGTTTTGCGAAACCACCCTTCTTCCGAATAATTTTCACCGATTCCACAATAATCAGCATCACTGCCCAGATGACTGACAGGCGCCAACAGATTTATTTTAAAAGTTTGCAAACGGGCTTCCAGCTGTTCAGAATAATTCAACATTCGGGGACCATTTGCTACTACTTCAATTCCCCGTTTATCAGTTGTCTTGAGTCCGGGCATTCCTATACCTATCAAAATATTACTACAACCGGTTTCTACCACCACACTGCGAATAGCAAGAGCACAAGCCTCAACATACACCGCTGCCTGTTGTTTTTCTTCATGTGTCGGTTGGACTTTTCCGGCCTCCCTTTCTCCCAATTGAATCTTTAAATCTATCGGTTTAAAATCAGGAATGTACTCTTCAATTTCACGGTACGATTTGGTTGCATTCGCATTTCCGAGAGAGAAAGTTTTGTGTTGATCATCGTACTTTATTTCCCAGGCACTAACTTTGGTGGCGCCACCATCGATTCCGATCAACAATGTTTGTTTGTCCATTTCACTCATTTATTCAGTTTAATGCGGCGAAGGATGCTTTCTTTCCGCATAAAATCCTTGGCTTCGTCGTTACGATCAATAGTTGCCTGGTCGATGCTGTGATCGGTACCTCCCGAGTGACGAATCACTTTATAAATCGGGACCCAAACACGCCCAATGCGGTGTCGCTCACTTATCTTCATCACCATTTGGTAATCTTCGCCATAATTTCGGGCGAATGGTTCTTCGTTCATACTAAAACCAATTTCCTTTATTAAAGCAATTGGAATTGAACGAGGTGCCCCTGCCCCATTTATTCTGAGTAAGTTATTTCGTCCGTTTTCTTCAGTCCACTCATCGTGGGTTACAACTGGGATTTGCTCCATCCGGCTGATGTTACCGGCAGCATCTTTTTCCCATACTTCATACGAACCAATCACCATCCCGATTTTGGGATCACTGTTGTATACTTCCAGTACTTTTTCAACTGCATCCGGGGTCAAACGGTCGTCAGAATCAAGTTGAACATAGTATTCGCCCCTGGCGATTTGCGCGCCTGAATTAAAACACAGTCCGAGGTTATTCATGTCGTGTATCAGCAGACGAACTTCCGGTTTCGAAGCGTCATATTTTTCGCCTCCCGGCATGTATTCCTTCACAGAAGAGATGGTTGGATCCTCATCCCCGCCGTTTACTACCACAATCACTTCCACCTCTTTTACTGTCTGAGCCTGCACACTTTCAATGGCATCGCA
>DAOPJR010000122.1:5900-8929 GCA_035399765.1 Draconibacterium sp.
GAAAAACACTTTTCCATAATCCTGGTTATCGCGAACCCGGCCAATATGATGCTTTAATAAACGAACTTCCTTCACCTGACCATTCTCCAAAAGATCGTAATCAGCATAAATCATTCCTGTATTGGGATTGTTTTTTACCGCAATCAGACACAATTCCAGTGCACTCTTTTTGAGAGTTACTTCCTGTGCCCGGTTATCCAAATACAAATGAAAATCGACATCAGCAGAGAATGCTTTCCTCAGATTTTCTGCGAGTTGTTCCTCATTTGCAGAAATAACACGAACCTTTTTTGATTCGGCACTTACAGATTCAATCACACCAGTGAGATCAGAACGGGTTTCATTAAGAATACTTACTTCAAAATTACTACAGGTCTGAGCAAAAACCGACTGCAAGGTTCTCTGCCATGCAATTACATCACTTTCAGCGGCTTTGGAAAAATGTAAAACAATATTGGTCTTCATATATCCTTTGAAATTTTTTATCAATCTGAACTAAATCTTACTCAAAAATAGCAAAACAAAGATAAACGAAATTTGTATTACATATTACAAATTTTTTGTTCTATTTTTGCATCATAGTTACTCAAATAAGGATTATGAAAGTTACAGAAACCGCTTCGTTGTACGACAATTTGGAACAAATGTCAGTTGGTGAAATTCTTACGAATATAAATAAGGAAGATGCCAAAGTACATGTTGCTGTGCAGAAAGAAATTCCAAAAATAGAAAAGTTGGTGGAACAGCTTGTAGAGCGTGTAAGAACCGGTGGACGTTTATTTTACCTGGGAGCAGGAACCAGCGGCCGGCTTGGAATTCTGGATGCCTCTGAAGTTCCTCCTACCTACGGAATGCCGGAAGGAGTAGTAGTTGGCCTGATTGCAGGCGGAGATACTGCGATTCGTAAAGCCGTTGAATCGGCAGAAGATAACGAACACGGAGGCTGGAAGGATCTGCAGGCTTTTCATATCAATAAAAAAGATACGATTGTTGGAATAGCCGCTTCAGGAGGAACACCCTATGTAATTGGCGCCTTAAAAGATGCCCGTGAAAATGGTTTGCTCACTGCGTGTATCACCTGTAACCCCGATTCTGAAATTTCTAAAGTGGCCGATATTGCTATTGAACCGGTTGTTGGGCCGGAGTTTGTTACCGGAAGTACTCGTATGAAAGCCGGAACAGCGCAGAAAATGGTTCTGAACATGATCACCACTTCACTGATGATTAAACTCGGACGAGTAAAAGGCAATAAAATGGTTGATATGCAACTAACCAATAAAAAGTTGGTAGACCGTGGCTCAAAAATGATTATGGAAGAAACCGGTATTGAATACGACGAAGCCAAACGTCTGCTTTTAACTCACGGCTCGGTGCGCGCCGTGATTGATAACTTCAAAAAATAAGCTTACAGTTTTGTAACACCTATTCCAGGAAGATCATTCAAAGTTACTTTTCCATCAATTACTTTCATTCCATCGAAAATATCGTTACTAATAAGGAGTGCCCCGTCAAGATCGGCCCAGTCGGCCAATGGAGAGAGCTGTGAAGCGGCTGAAACGGCACACGATGTTTCGGTCATACAGCCCAGCATCACTTTCATATCGAGCGCCCGTGCCACATCCACCATTTTTTTGGCTTCACGCATGCCGGTGCTTTTCATTAGTTTAATATTAATACCGGTGTAAACATCTTTGAATTTCGGGATATCGTGAACACGTTGAAATGCTTCATCGGCTATCGTTGGCAACGGACTGTGGGCAGTTAGCCAGGCCATATCTTCCATTTGTTCTTTAGGCATGGGCTGCTCCACAAAAACAATCCCTTTTTCATTTAACCAATGAATCATATCTAGCGCCATTTGCCGGTCAGTCCATCCCTGGTTCACATCCACACAAATCGGAACATCGGTTACCGAACGGATTGTTTCAATCATTTCCTTGTCGTTCTCCCTTCCTAATTTTACTTTCAGAATTTTGAAACCTGCCGCTTCCCTTGTTTTCTCCACCACCACATCGTGTGTGTCAATTCCAATCGTAAAAGAAGTGTTTGGAGTATCGGCCGGATTAAGTCCCCAGATTTTATACCAGGGTTGCCTCATAATTTTCCCAACCAAATCATGTAAAGCAATGTCAACCGAAGCTTTTGCGGCGCGGTTTTCTTCTTCGATACTGTCGATGTAATCCAGAATATCTTCCATTCGGAACGGATCATTAAACCCCGAAAGATCAACTTTTGATAAAAAACGGGCAACCGTTTCGTGCGACTCGCCCAAATAAGGTGGCATCGATGCTTCACCGTAGCCGATAATTCCGTCGTATTCCAGTTCTGTCAGCATTACCGGTGTGGTTGTTCTGGAACTGGTTGCCAGTGTAAAAGCATGTTTTAACTGTAGTTCGTATGGTTGAAAGCGTAGTTTCATTTTTGCGTTTTTTTGTTGAAAATATCTGTTGCCTGAGTGTCCTGATAACGGAAGTAAAAGTCCCCCGGAAACAGCTCCCATGCTTTGTATAAAAGTTCTTCTTTTAATGTTCATTCTGAAAGTATTTGTCTGTAAAATTCATTATCCACAATCCAATCAATGCCTTTGCCATCCACATTTATGATGACGCGGCGCGCGCGAACAAATGCTTTTTCATAATATTCAGTATAATCTTCGCTGTTGGGATCAAGGCTATTAATCCGAACTTTCCCTGAGGCATGAATAAATTTCATTCCACCAATATACAATCCGACGTGGGTAACTTTCTCGGGTTGCTCAGCAGTTTCCTTTCTGCCAAAAAAAAGCAGATCGCCGGGCTCCAGGTTTTCATATCCATTATAGGTATCCACCAATTCACCATATAAAGTTTGCTGCGAGGCATCACGCTGAAGAATCAGTCCCTGCATGTAATAAACCGTTTTTGTAAATCCACTGCAATCGAACATTTTAGGCGAAGTTCCACCCCATAAATACGGAGTTCCTTTGAACAAAAATGCTGTGGAAAGAACTTTCTCAACATCAACCTGCTTTTGTTTCCAAACATCCAGAG
>DAOPJR010000123.1:0-8820 GCA_035399765.1 Draconibacterium sp.
AAGGTGGTGTGTGCAAACAAAAAGGCATATCAATTTGCCCCACATTTTGTGAACCCAGAGGTATGGTTGGCAGTACCATTACTTTTGCTCCTTTTTCCCAGGCAATGGCAGCAGCATCGGCGGCAATTTTGCCTGTTTCCAGCGAGTCGGTTCCATACGGGAGATGGTAATTATGTGGTTCGGTAGCACCCCACGGTAAAATAGCTACATCGTATTTTTGGTTTTTAATCTGTTTCCAGTTGGTTTGTTCTAAAATGTATGGTTTCATTATATTAAAATTGAAAATTAATAAAGGAATTTAAAGGAACTTCTATTTTTTTTTGATTAGAAGATTAACAGTTGGCATGGTCGTTTGTTGAGTGAAGGTAATGTGTTTCATTAAAAACTAATAAGTGTGACCCCAAAAGTAAAAGGTGTTAACTCTGGTCCACGATTATCTTTAAAGAATGGAACGAGATCATAAGTAGCGAACAGGTTTACCCAGCGATATCCGGTTCGTACCATAATACCATAGCCAAAATCGCGTATCGAAAAGTTATCGGCAGTCTTTAATTTTTCATTTCTTTCGAGTTTGTATTTCACTTTTGTGTGACTGAGAAGTCTTATTCTTCCATATGTTCCGGCAGAAAAATAAATCCGATTACCGAGTGAGCCAACAGGAATCTGAAATTCAGCCAATAGAGGGATCTGAACGGCCAAAATCGTTAGGTTCGATTTTTTTATATTCTCCAGAGTAATTGGTACCGGTTGAATAACGTCAAACAAGTCACGTTCAATAGTGATGTTATCATTAAGCCTGTAATTGTACAATTGCAAGCCAACTCCCGCAACCAATCCAATCGTATTCTTATTGTGTTGTAAGCCAATACTAAGATGATCAAAGTTCACATAAATGGAATTCGAATGCAATAAATCGTTTTTCATAAATTCTGAATCGTATCCCGAGTAATTTTCGTTCAGAAACATATTGAAACCGAAATCTATCCCGGTAAGATGCCCCGTGAATTCATTACTTTGAATTGATACATCATTCGACTGATATTGTCCGAGTCGTACATGGCGAAGCAGTTTTTCGGGATTTTCATGCACCGGAATTATGGTGTCTGTGATTTGAGCCAAGCTGGTAAATGCTGAAAGGAATACGATGCACAGTAGTAAAACAAAAGAAAAGAAATGTTTAATTTTAGAAGATAATATGTTTATCATACAATTATGTTTTTCGCGAAACCCTTTCTAACAAATTTAGCAGAATCCGGGCTAAATAATGGTGCATCCGCGGTTAAAAAAGCAAAATCACACAGAGAATTCTAAACATTAGCGATTTGACGAAAGATATCAAAAGTTAAATTTGCGAAAGAGAACTTTATAAAGCTCTGAATTACAAATAAAAAGAATACCTTTGCGCCCACTTTTAAAAAATACTTTGAATGAGTTTATTTGAATCAATGGGATTGAGACCTGAAATTTTGGATGCTATCCAGGAGCTTGGGTTTGAAAAGCCCACGCCGATACAGGAAAAAGCAGTTCCGTTTTTACTGGAAAGCGACCAGGATATGGTTGCATTGGCTCAAACCGGAACTGGCAAGACCGCGGCATTTGGCTTGCCTATTATTCAACAGATCGACCCGACGTTGAAATCCCCACAAGCTTTAATTTTAAGTCCGACCCGCGAGTTGGCTTTACAAATTGCGAACGATCTGGCCACTTTTTCAAAATTTATTGGAAAATTGAATATCGCCGTTCTTTACGGAGGCGCTGATATTAAAAAGCAAATCTCTTCGCTTGAAAAAGGTGCGCAGATTGTGGTGGGAACACCTGGAAGAACCCTTGATCTGATTTACAGAAAAAAATTAAGGGTAAATGAAATCCAGTGGCTGGTGCTTGACGAAGCTGACGAAATGCTTTCGATGGGGTTTAAAGATGACCTCGATAGTATTCTGAAAGATACTCCTGCAGAAAAGCAAACCATGCTTTTTTCGGCAACAATGCCGGCCGAGATTGTTCGGATTGCCAATAATTATATGGCTAATCCTTATGAAATTGCAGTAGGAAAGAAAAATACCGGGGCTGATAATGTAGAGCACCATTATTATGTGATGCACGCTAAAGATCGCTATCTGGCACTGAAGCGCGTGGCAGATATCAATCCGAATATTTATGGCATTATTTTTTGCCGTACCCGTATGGAAACCAAAGAGGTGGCCGATAAACTAATGCACGACGGTTATAATGCCGATGCACTCCACGGTGACCTTTCGCAGGCACAGCGCGACCATGTGATGGCACGTTTTAGAGCCAAACATTTGCAAATGCTGGTGGCTACCGATGTGGCTGCCCGCGGCCTGGATGTAAACGATCTGACACATGTAATCAACTACAATCTTCCCGACGATCCTGAAGTATATATTCACCGAAGCGGAAGAACCGGGCGTGCCGGGAAGAAAGGTGTTTCTATCACTCTCATTCACATGCGTGAAAAAGGAAAACTGCGTGATGTGGAAAAGAAAGTTAGCAAGCCATTTACTAAAATGGATGTTCCTTCAGGAAAAGAAATATGTGAAAAACAGCTTTTCAACCTGATCGATAAGATGGAGAAGATAGCAGTGAATGAAGAACAGATTGCCCCTTTTATGCCGGTAATTTATAAGAAACTGGCCTGGCTCGATCGGGAAGAACTGATCAAGCATTTTGTTTCGGTTGAGTTCAACCGTTTCCTCCAATATTACGAGAATGCCCCTGATATTAATGTGGACGAATTTGCCGCGCACGAAGAAGAAAGAGGGAACCGACGTAAAGACAAAAGAAGACAGGGAGAAGAAAGAGGAGGCAAGCCGCGTAAAAGTGGAATGGAATATTCGCGTTTCTTCTTTAGTATGGGCAAGAAAAATGGCATTAGTAAACGTACAATTATCGACCTAATCAACCAGCAAATGCCGGGTAAAAGTGTTGAAATCGGTAACATCGAAGTGTTAAAAGGATTTTCGTTTTTTGAAGTCGACGCACGTTTCGAAAAGGAAATTTCAAAAGCGATGCAAAAAGCCCGTTTTAAAGGCCAACGAATTGGAATTGAATTGGCAAATAAAAAAAGATAGAATACAATAAATAAGTTGTTTAAGGGGTCATTAAGGATATTAATGACTTCTTTTTTTTGCCTTTTTTGCTTTTGGGTTAAAGTCTAAACAGCGTTTTACCCACTTATTCAGGTCTTCGTCCAAATCTATTCCTTCCGGTTCAACGTACAAATAACCATTTATTGGGCGACTGGTAAAATCCATTACACGACATCCTGTTTCCTTTAAAAATTCATCTTGCTTTTGCGGATCGATGCAGACCATTAAATTTTCTTTGATAATTCCGACACACATCTTGTCGTTCACCATAAAACAGATTCCGCCAAACATTTTTTTCTCAGTAAAAACGGAGTACAGATTTTTTAAAGATCCGCGAACACGATCGGCCAAATATTCTGAATAAGCCATTTTTTAATTAGTAAACAATTTAATAAGGAGTGGATGCAGTGTTTTGTTCGAGGCCACAATTTCGAAGTTTCTGTTGTAGTCGTTTTCGGTAAATGTAAAATGAATCGGATTACCATGTAAATCACTGGCAATACCTCCTGCTTCTTCAATCAGTAAAAGCGGGCCGGCAATATCCCATATTTTGGTGGTTTGATTGGCACAGGCCCCAAACCTGCCATCGGCGGTGTAACATAAATCGACGAGGCAGTTTGTTGATCGTAAATTTCGTATATGCTGCACCAGTCGCCGAATGATTTGAACCTCACGTTCTGTTTTACCAGGTTCATCAGTAAAATCAAGAGAATATGAAGCCAAAATATTTTTCAGAGCTGTTTCCTGCGAAACTGTCATTACTTTGTTGTTCAAGAAAGCACCAACCCCTTTCTCAGCAAAATAGAACTGATTTTGTACCGGCAAGTAGCAACCTGAAATAACGGGTTGAAAATTTTTCAACACACATATGATTACACCAAACCAGGGGATTCCTGCAGCAAAATTCGAAGTGCCGTCTAGCGGATCAATCACCCATGTATAGTGGGAATTCCGATTTTGAAAGCCACATTCTTCGCTTAAAATATTATGTGAAGAAAAGGCCTTTGAAATAATTTCAATAATTTTTCTTTCTGAATCGATATCAGCTTGTGTTACAATGCTGCTTTGGTTTTCTTTTATGGTATAAGCAGTTGTTTTACTGAATTGGTGCATCAATATCATTCCTGCTTCAGTTACTGCCTGTTTCAGAATCTTTTTCATTTTTTACGATTTTATAGATATTAAGAAGTTAGTTATTTTTCCCGTTCGTACCTCAAAAACACCCGTTCAGTCATTCTTTTTTTTAGGATTATTACATGATTGCGAATTTTGGACAGACAAAAAGGTCATAGAAATATAAACTTTGTAACGAATGATGATACTGTTGATTTTTGCAGCAGGTGTTGAATGAAAAGAATACATTTCATCTTCCATCATAGATATCGTTTAACAGAAATTACTAATTTCAAAACATTAACATGTCAACACCGGGTTTACATAAAAATGCATTTTTATACCACCTGAGAATTGTGGGTGGGGCAGCGCTGATTACAATCGTATTCAGCCTTGTTCTTTTTCGTAAGATCTTCCACGACGGGAGTCTGAATATGTTGTTGCTTACCTTCATCCAACTGGAGATATTTCTCTACCTGGGTAAACGTTTTTTTCGTAATATAAAACCTGAAGGATCAGGATTTATAAGGAAAACCATTGTCAGGCTTGTGCTTTTTTATCTTACGGTTTTACTCATTGCATTTGTTTTGTTTATGAGTATTTATACGTTTTATTTCGTAAAAGGCGGATCGTCGTACTCCGAGTTTATTCCCAGTTTGGTGCAAATTGAACTAAAAACTTTTTTAGCTTCAACCCTTGTTGGATTTGGCCTGGGAGCCCTTTTCTTTTTCTATACGCAATGGACTGATGTTGTGAAAGATATGCAGAAGCTGCGTGAAGAAAAACTGATTTTTCAGTACGAAACATTAAAAAGTCAGGTAAACCCGCATTTTCTTTTTAATAGTCTGAACACGCTTTCCTCTTTAATACACAAGGATGCTGAAATCTCGGATCATTTCATTCAGAAACTCTCGGCGGTGTATCGCTATGTGTTGGAAAACCAGGAGAAAGAAATGGTTCCATTGGAAGCGGAATTGGATTTTGTACGCGATTTTTTTGAATTGCAACAGATACGAGATGAGGAAAAGATCGAATTGAAAATTGAGATAAACAGTAACAAAAAGGTACGAATAATGCCAGTATCATTACAAATGCTGGTGGAAAATGCGTTGAAGCACAACCTGGTTTCACGGAAAAGTCCGCTTGTGATAACCATTCATTTTGAAGGCTTAGACAAAGTGGTGGTGCGAAATAATCTGCAGGAAAGAGATCAGTTGTCTCATAAAACCGGTATTGGGTTGAAGAATCTGAATGAAAGGTGTAAACTTATTTTGGGGCGTGAACTTGAAATTCAGAAGTTGGTGGATGAATTTGTGGTAAAAGTGCCGGTGCAATTAATAGGAGAGCAGAAATGAAAGTTGTAATTATTGAAGATGAAAGGCTCGCAGCAGAGAAGCTGGAAGATCTACTTGTGAAAGTTGAACCTGGAATCGAAGTATTAAAACTACTCGAATCAGTGGAAGAATCGGTTAACTGGTTTACCCAGCATTCAGCTCCTGACCTCGTTTTTATGGATATTCAGCTTGAAGATGGTATTTCATTCGAGATTTTTGAATCCGTAAAAATTCAGTCCCCCATTATTTTTACAACTGCTTTCGACCAGTATGCTATCCGGGCATTTAAAGTGAACAGCGTTGACTATCTTTTGAAACCGATCGTGAAAGAAGATTTAGCTCGGGCAATATCTAAATTTAATCAACTCCATCAGGGGGAAGCCGAACTGGAAGCGAAAGTTGCAAAAGTGATAGAGCAATTTTCAAGTAGATATAAATCCAGATTTTTGATCAGGATTGGAGTGCGTTTTCAGTCTGTTCCGGTTTCAAAGATTTGTACTTTTTTTGTGGAAGAACGTTCCACTTTTTTGCAGACCATTGAGGGGAAACGGTATGACCTTGATTATTCTCTTGACCAATTGCAATCGATGGTTAATCCGGAGCAGTTTTTCAGAGTAAGCCGAAATTTCCTGGTAAATATTAATTGTATCGAAGAAATTATTTCTTATTCGGTTACCCGTTTAAAATTGAAACTTGAAAATGGTCCACAGGAGGGGGTGATTGTGAGTCGTGATAAAGTATCGGAATTTAAACGCTGGATGGATAGATAATAATAAAAAAGGAGCTTTGCAGCTCCTTTAATCCTCCTCTATAGTTAATCAAATTAACTTTCCTTCTCGATTCTTATTCTCAATAGAATTTTTTAAACCAATTTTGCGTCGAGTTCGATGCTGGCAGTACCACCGGCATATAATCTTGAAATAGGGCATTTTTCTTTGGCTGTAACAGATAATTCAGCAAATTTTTCCTGCGAGAGGCCATCGCATTTAACTACACAGTCCAACTTAATATTTGTAATTGCCGGGCCACCATCCAAGGTTCCTAAAGTAACAGAAGCTTCTGTTTCAATACTTGCAGGGGTTAACCCTTCACCACTTATTAGTGCCGAGAGGAACATTGAATAGCATCCTGCCTGGGCTGCTCCGACAAGTTCTTCAGGGTTCGTGCCTTTTTCATTTTCAAAACGGGTTGCGAATGTAAACGGGCCACTGAATCCTGTTATATTCATTTTTCCTGAACCCTCTTTCAGGGTTCCGTTCCATACTGATTTTGCTTTTCTTACTGTCATAATTCGAAAGTTTTATGGGTTAATTGCTTTTAATTTTTTTATTGTTAGCAAACTATTTTTAATGTTGCTAACGTGTTGTAAAAGTAGGGGATAGCAATGTTTCAATCAAATCGATTTTTTTTAAGACAAATAGAATTAAATTATCTTATTAGATATAAGTTGCTGAAGAAGAGCGTTAATAGAAAAATAAGTTTCATTCATTACTCTTTTTCGCCGAAAAAAATAATGATGACACATAACATTAGTTTAACAACATAAGACTTTGTGACTAGTTCTAATATCACTATATTTAGAAGCTTTTATCAGAAAATATTTACCTATCCGATTAAAACTAGTTTAATTATGGAGAAAAATTCTAACAAAACTGCTTTTACAAGAAGAGCATTTATCGGTACTACGGCAACTGTTGCTGCCGGAATTACCATTGTTCCAAGCCATGCCGTAGCAGGGTTGGGACACAAAGCACCCAGTGATAAACTAAACATCGCTGCTGTCGGTATTGGTGGAATGGGTAATTCAAACTTAAGGAATCTGCAATCAGAAAACATTGTGGCACTTTGCGATGTTGACTGGAAATACGCAGCACCTGTTTTTGAAAATTACTCTGGAGCCAAAAGGTACAAAGACTGGCGTAAGATGTATGACGAAATGGCTACAAGTATCGACGGAGTTGTAGTTGCAACTGCCGATCATACGCATGCTATTATTGCCGCAACTGCTATGACTTTGGGTAAGCACGTTTATGTTCAAAAACCATTGACTCACACGGTTTATGAATCGAGGTTATTGACCAAATTGGCAGCCAAGCATGGGGTAGCAACTCAAATGGGTAACCAGGGGTCTTCGGGTGAAGGTGTAAACCTGACAACTGAATGGATTGCAAATGGTGAGATTGGTGAAATAACAAAAGTTGAAGCATTTACCGATCGTCCGATTTGGCCACAGGGTTTGAACACTCCTGAAAGAGGAGATTGGGTGCCAGAAACACTGGATTGGGATCTGTTTACAGGCCCTGCAAAAATGCGTCCATATAACCAGGTTTATCACCCATGGAACTGGCGTGGCTGGTGGGATTATGGTACAGGTGCTCTTGGCGATATGGCTTGTCATATTCTTCACCCGGTATTTGTTGGTCTTGATTTGGGTTATCCAATCCATGCGCAAGGTAATTCAACCTTGTTGTTGCAAGACTGCGCACCAACTGCACAATCAGTAAAACTTACTTTCCCTGCTCGTCAGGCAAATTCTGCAAAACCTTGGAAAGGCCTGAAGAAAAATAACCTTCCTCAGGTAGATGTTCATTGGTACGATGGTGGTATCAAACCGATGCTTCCTGAAGGTTGGCCAGATGGTAAGAATCCGAATGATCAGGGTGGAGGCGTCATATTCCACGGTACAAAAGATAAACTTATTTGCGGATGTTATGGTGTAAATCCATGGTTGCTTTCGGGCCGTACACCAAATGCTCCAAAATTTAGAAGGAGAATTGAGAATGCCACAGGAGGCGGACACGAACAGGATTGGGTACGTGCATGTAAAGAATCTCCTGAGAACCGTGTGAAAACTGCTTCTGATTTCAGTGAAGCCGGACCATTTAACGAAATGGTTGTAATGGGTGTTTTGGCTGTGCGTTTGCAAGGCCTGAATAAAGAGTTGGATTGGAATGGTGAAAAAATGGAATTCACTAACTTGTCTGACAGTGAAGAAGTAAGATCAGTTATCAAAGACGGATTTGAAATTCACGATGGTCATCCAACTTTTGCAAAAACCTGGACTGATCCGGTTCCTGCCAAAGAATTTGCAGCTGAATTAATCAAGCATACATATCGTAAGCCATGGAGCTTGCCTGATATGCCAGCTTAGTTAAAACAATATAGTTAGAAGGGTGTCGGTACCGACACCCTTTTTTTGTTTCTTTGAAATGCAAAAAATAGTTTGCGTAATTTCGGGCAAAGTTGTAAACTTGCAAACCGAA
>DAOPJR010000124.1:0-8637 GCA_035399765.1 Draconibacterium sp.
TTTGCCAACCGAAAACCATCAACGATTTTATAACATCCGAAAAAAGCATGAAGAATATTAGATTCATTACTCCACAGGAGGCTGTTAAAGTAGTTAAGTCGAACGACAGAGTGCACATGCACAGTGTAGCTGTTACTCCTCATCCACTTATTAATGCACTTGTAGAAAGAGGAAGAAACAAAGAGTTCAGAAACGTACGTATCCAGCACATTCATACCGAAGGGCCTGCCCCATATGCCGATCAGTCACTGGAAGGTATTTTCCAACTTGAATCCTTTTTTGTTGGACACAATGTCAGAAAACAGACTCAGGCAGGATTTGCCGATTATATTCCGGTTTTCCTGCAAGAAACCCAACGTTTAATCAGGGAAGGATACTTAAAGGTAAATGTGGCCATGATCCAGGTTTCGCCGCCTGATAAACACGGATATGTTTCTTTGGGTACATCGGTAGATGCCACACTTGCAGCTGTAGAAAAAGCAGATACAACCATTGCAATAGTTAATCCAAACGTACCCCGTGCTTTTGGCGATGCTATGATACATATAAACGATATTGATCTATTTGTGGAAGATGACAGTCAGTTGGTAGCTGCAGAACCTGGCCCAATTTCAGATACCGATCGTAAAATAGGTCGTTATGTTGCTGAGTTAGTGGAAGACGGAGCAACACTCCAAATGGGTATCGGTGCTATTCCTAATGCCGTTCTAAGCATGTTGGGAAACCATAAAGATCTGGGAGTGCATTCTGAAATGTTCGCTGATGGTATTCTCCCTTTGGTTGATAAAGGCGTTGTAAATGGACGTAATAAGAAAATTGATAAAGGAAAAATGGTGGCAACCTTCTTGATGGGTTCGAAAAATCTGTATGATTTCATTCATGACAACCCGGGAGTGGCCATGCAGGATGTTAAATATACCAACCGGGTTTCAGTTATTGCCAAGAACCCTAAAGTAACAGCTATCAACTCGGCTTTACAGGTTGATATTACCGGCCAGGTTTGTGCCGATTCTATTGGAACAACACACTATTCCGGAGTTGGCGGACAGATCGATTTTTTGAGGGGAGCATCGTTAAGTAACGGAGGAAAACCGATTCTTGCCATGCCTTCAATAACCAACAAGGGAATTAGTAAGATAGCACCAATTCTTACTCCTGGTGCCGGTGTAGTAAGTACACGCGCCAACGTTCATTGGGTAGTTACCGAATTTGGTGCTGTAAATCTTTACGGAAGAACTTTGCAGGATAGGGCAAAACTTTTGATTTCGATTGCGCATCCTGATCACCAGGAAAACCTGGACAAAAATGCTTTTGAGAGATTTGGACCACATTTCCATTTTATTTGGGACGAAAATTAAAACAGATAGGAGAAGCAGGCTTTGGTCTGCTTTTTTTACAGATCACACACATTATTCAGAATCATAATCTATAAATATTAAGGATATCTGAAATTATATTTCGCATCGTTAACTTTTATGAAAGGAAAGGTGCAAAACCCGAGGAAACCCTAACTTTAAAGCATTAAATTTTTGATTATTAATATTTTATAAAATTTATAAATACAATGAATATTTCACATATTGAACACATTGGAATTGCTGTCAACAGTTTAGAGGAAGCCATTCCATATTATGAGAACATGTTAGGTTTAAAGTGCTACGCGGTAGAAGAAGTAGCCGACCAAAAAGTAAAAACCGCCTTTTTCATGGTAGGTCAAACCAAGATTGAATTACTGGAATCGACTGATCCGGAAGGACCAATTGGCAAATTTCTCGAAAAGAAAGGACAGGGTGTGCATCACCTTGCATTTGCTGTTGATAACGTTAACGAATCACTATCTGAGTTGGGTGAAAAAGGAGTTCAGTTAATCGACAAAACAGGCAGAAAAGGTGCAGAAGGACTTACAATCGGTTTTCTTCATCCCAAATCAACCATGGGAGTTTTAACCGAAATTTGCGGAAAAGAATAATCAACCATTATAAAATATAACCGATTTTATGAGCAACCAGGATAAGATCAAAAAATTGATCGACTTGCGTGCCGAAGCCAAATTAGGTGGAGGCATAAAACGTATTGAAGCCCAACATAAAAAGGGCAAGTTTACTGCCAGAGAACGTATTGAATTGCTTCTTGATGAAGGCAGTTTCGAAGAATTTGACATGTTTGTAACACACCGTTGCACCAACTTCGGACTTGAAAAAACCAAATTTTTAGGCGACGGTGTTGTAACAGGTCACGGAACCATCGATGGCCGTGTGGTTTATGTATTCTCACAGGATTTTACCATTTTTGGTGGTTCACTTTCCGAAACCTTTGCCCAGAAAATTTGCAAAGTTATGGATATGGCCATGAAAGTAGGCGCACCGGTAATCGGCATCAATGATTCGGGTGGTGCGCGTATTCAGGAAGGCGTAAACTCACTGGCAGGATACGCCGAAATTTTCGAGCGAAACATTCTTGCTTCGGGTGTAATTCCTCAAATTTCAGCCATCTTCGGCCCTTGTGCCGGTGGAGCTGTTTACTCCCCTGCCCTTACCGACTTTATAATGATGACCGAGCAAAACTCATACATGTTCGTAACCGGTCCGAAAGTGGTAAAAACGGTAACCGGTGAAGATATTTCAGTAGAAGATCTGGGGGGTGGCAAAGTACATGCATCCAAATCAGGTGTGGCACATTTTCTCGTTGAGAACGAGAAAGAAGGTTTGATGATCATTCGTAAGCTTATTTGTTACCTTCCACAAAACAACCTGGAAGATCCAATTGTAACTGAAAACACCGACCCAATTGATCGTTTGGACGATCTTCTGAATGAAATAATCCCGGAAAATCCAAATCAACCTTACGATGTAAAAGATGTCATTCATACTATTGCAGACTATGGCGAGTTCCTTGAAATCCATCGTAACTATGCAAAAAACATTGTTGTTGGATTTGCCAAATTCGACGGCCAACCTGTTGGTATTGTCGCTAACCAGCCCAACTACCTGGCTGGGGTTCTGGATATAAATGCATCGATTAAAGCAGCTCGGTTTGTTCGTTTTTGCGACAGTTTCAATATTCCGATTATTACTTTGGTTGATGTTCCTGGCTTCCTTCCTGGAAGTAAACAGGAATATGGGGGTATTATTACTCATGGAGCGAAGTTGATGTTTGCATATGGCGAAGCTACCGTTCCGAAAATCACAATAACGTTACGTAAATCGTACGGTGGTGCACACGATGTAATGTCGAGCAAACAGTTGCGCGGCGATTTGAACTATGCCTGGCCAAGTGCAGAGATTGCTGTTATGGGTGCCGCCGGTGCAGTAGAAGTGCTGCACGGACGCACATTAAGTGATATTAATGATCCGGAAGAACGCGCAAAATTCATCAGCAATCACCAGGAAGAATACAACGAAAAATTTGCGAATCCATATATGGCTGCATCTTTTGGTTATATCGACGATGTAATTGAGCCACGTAATACCCGTTTCCGTATTATTCGTGGATTACAAAGTCTGGCAACGAAAAAGCTTGTAAATCCGCCTAAGAAACATTCGAATATTCCACTTTAATTCAGAAGCTATGACACCATTAATTATTTTGTTATCCAATTCTATTGAGTTTGGAATTACTGTATCAGTGGTTGGTTTCTTAATTGTTTTTTTCTCGCTTACTGGGCTGGTAATTGTATTTACTAGATTACCAAAGCTAATCAATATGCAGTTCAACAAAACAAAACTGAGAAAGAACAAACATAAGGAAGACGTAGTTACCGAAGACGATTTTATTGTGGAAGGAAACGTTACGGCTGCAATCAGTCTGGCTCTGCATCTATATTTCAGCGAATTACATGATGAAGAAAGTAATATTGTAACCATTAAGAAAGTACGAAAAGCTTATTCTCCATGGAGTTCAAAAATCTACAGTGTAAACCAGAACTGGCCAAAAGGAAGATAGATAATTTAAATTGAAATGTAAATCGCACATAAAATGAAAAAATATAAATTCACGATCAGGGGTAACGATTACGATGTTCATTTAAAAGACATCGAAGACAATGTTGCTGAACTTGATGTAAACGGAACCTTATACGAGGTAGTGATCCATGGTGAGGTCAAAACCTCAAAAACACCAAAACTAATCCGTAAACCTGTTGAACAACTGCCGGGAGAAGGTCAGATCAAAAAAACGGAGACAGCTGGTAAACACAAGGTTCTATCTCCACTTCCGGGAACCATCCTAAAAATTAATGTTAGTATCGGAGACATGGTAACCGAAGGACAGAATTTGTTAGTGATGGAAGCCATGAAAATGGAAAACCAGGTTCAGACTACCAAAGCTGGCGAAGTGAAGGCAATTAAAGTAAGTGTTGGAGAAAGTGTATTACAGGACGATGTTCTGATTGAAATCGGTTAATATTATTTAAGATGAAAAAATTTATTCAACTACTGATATTACTGATTTTTACAACGGAGCTGGTCTTTGCGGCGGGTGAAGGAAATAAGATCAGTGATAAGCTGACCAGCGGAAAATGGGTGAATTACTCCGATGGTTATGTCCCGAATCCTACCTTCAAAGCCGACGAGCTGAAACCGGGAGAAGCAAAACCCAAGACTGTAAAACGTTTTAAAACCTTTACTTTTGAAACCGATGGGTCTTTCATTCTCGACTCAGCCAAGCAACGTTACACCGGACACTACAAAGTTTACGACAAAGACATTGTCTTATCATTCAAAGAGGTCCAGGTAACACATTTGAGAAACAACACAGATCCAAACCGTTCCAACGGGTATAACATTTCAAGCGATCCTGTTCAGTTACCGGAAAGAACATTGCAGATCAGTGCTGACGGAAAACTGACTGGTGATGGATATACATACAAAAATTACAACGGGGCAATCTCAGGACTATTCAATTTTTACGAATTTTCAGGTTTTGCCAATGTTTCGTGGGGAAACATTTTGATGATGTTTGTAGGTTTTGTTTTCCTGTTCCTGGCTATTAAATACGATTTTGAACCGATGTTGCTGGTACCGATTGGGTTTGGTATTCTGATCGGAAATATCCCTATGTTCCAGGTAGCCGACTTTAACCTGAAACTGGGTGTTTATGAACCGGGATCGGTTATGAACATTCTTTACCAGGGAGTTGTACAGGGATGGTATCCACCGCTGATCTTCCTTGGAATTGGGGCTATGACCGATTTTTCTTCATTAATTTCAAATCCGAAATTGATGTTACTTGGCGCCGCTGCTCAGATTGGTATTTTTCTGACTTTCCTGGGAGCCATTTATCTTGGATTTGCTCCACCGGAAGCCGGTGCGATTGGAATCATCGGTGGTGCTGACGGTCCTACCGCAATCTTTATATCATCGAAACTTGCAAACGGGATCAACATCTTGCCGGACGGGACTACAGTGAAAAACCTGATCGGTCCGATTGCGATTGCAGCTTATTCGTATATGGCGTTGGTACCTGTTATTCAACCGCCTGTAATCCGTTTAATGACAACAAAAAAAGAGCGTTTGATTCGGATGAAACCACCGCGTGCAGTTTCAAAAACAGAAAAGGTGCTCTTTCCAATTGTCGGTCTGGTGTTGACTGCATATATTGCACCTTCGGCACTGCCATTGATTGGTATGTTATTCCTCGGGAACCTTTTCAAAGAATCTGGAGTAACCAAACGTCTGGCTAACACAGCTGCTAACCCGCTGATTGATGTGATCACAATTTTGTTGGGTATTACTGTGGGAGCATCCACGCAGGCTGATGTTTTCCTGACACCATCGTCGATTAAGATTTTCGCACTTGGTGCTGCATCCTTTGTAATTGCTACCGCTGGCGGTGTTGCCGGTGCAAAAATTATGAACCTCTTCCTGAAAAAAGAGAATAAAATCAACCCGATGATCGGTGCCAGTGGAGTTTCAGCAGTTCCTGACAGTGCCCGCGTGGTACAAACCATGGGATTAAAAGAAGACCCAACCAACCATTTGCTAATGCACGCCATGGCTCCAAACGTAGCCGGAGTAATTGGCTCGGCTGTAGCTGCAGGTATTTTGCTCAGTTTCTTAATGTAGAAGAAAATCAAAATCATATTTGAAGCCGCAGATAAATTCTGCGGCTTCTTTTTTGTTTACAGCCCGCAAATACAACTAAGCAATTCGTCTATTTCTTAATTCACGCTAATATTTGGGTATCAATTTTTGTTATAAACGAAATTGAGGATATATTCGGGACTGAATCATTTTAAGAACATTCAATGCATTCATTCATTTCACCTGATAATAACCTTGTTTTATTGCTGATAATTACCGGTGCGGCCGCTTTTGGAATTTATTCTGAACACAAAAAGTGGTTTGGTAAAGTTTCGGGAATTTTAGTAACCATGATCTCGATGTCGGTTTTATCCATGACAGGTATTATACCGGTGGCTTCCAATCCAAAAATGAAGGTGGATGTGTATAACATGGTTTTTGACTATTTCATTCCGATTGCGATTCCGTTAATGCTTTTTAGTTCGAACCTCGGAAAGATTATCAGGGAAAGTGGGAAACTTCTCCTGGCATACATTATCGGCGCCACAGGGGTTGTTCTGGGAAGTATTCTGGCTTTTAAACTCATTGATTTAGGTGCCGGAAGTGCAGATACTGCAGGAATTATTGTTGCAACACTTATTGGCGGAAGTTTGAATTTTGTAACCACTGCTGAAATATTGAATTTTAGTACCAACCCGTTGTTTACAGCTACTTTGGCTATCGACAATGTGGTTGCTAATCTATACGTTCTGCTTCTTTTTTTGGTACCATCAATCAACTTTCTTTCCATATTCTTTAGTAAACAAAAAGTAGAAAAAGAATTTGATAATGCTGAAGATGAAAAATCGGAAAAGAAAACTGAAATTACTCTTGAACGTCTGGCACTTTCGCTTTTTATTGCGGTTTTTATTGCCGGAGCAGGCACTTTAATTTCACCGGTGTTTCAGAAACTCTTTAAAACAGAATTGAACCTCAGCATTCTGATTATTACTATTCTGTCGATAGTAGCTGCAAATGTTTTCCCCAAAGCGCTAAAAAAGTTAGAAAACACAGCTTTTTCAATTGGTTTGTGGATGATGTATATATTTCTGGCAGTAATCGGAGCAGCAAGCAACTTGCAGGATATTTTGCATGTTGGCTTCCCTGTTTTCATGTTTTATCTGATTATCATGCTGTTCCATTTTATTTTTCTGCTGGCATTGGCACGCTTATTCAAACTCGACGTGTATGAAGTAATTGTTTCCTCGGCAGCCAACATTATGGGACCATCCGTTGCTGCGCCTATGGCAGCATCGCTGGGACAAAGAAAACTAATTACTCCGGGAATTCTTACAGGAATTCTTGGTTATATAATCGGTACATTCATCGGGGTATCTATTGCTTTGTTTTTGGGTTAAAGGTTATCACTTAATTCAATATTTCCGAAAACAATGTTTAACTGTATTTGTTGATGATTCACAGTTTATTTCTATTTCGAAAAATAATACAAAATGAAGATATTAATAGTAGGCGGAGCCAGTGGAACTATAGGAAAAACAGTGGCACAACATCTTGCAAAAAAACACGAAGTGATCACTGCCGGAAGAACCAGTGGCGATCTCCAGGTTGATATTACAGACATAAATTCAATCCGGTCGTTATTTGAACAAGCAGGAGAACTGGATGCAGTAGTTTCGTGTGCCGGCGCTGCCAAATGGGCGCCGTTTGAAGAAATGAGCAAAGAAGATTTTTACATCGGCATAAACAGTAAACTGATGGGCCAAGTAAACCTGGTTCGTGTAGGAAAAGAATTTGTAAAAACCGGTGGTTCATTTACGCTGACTACTGGTATTTTGGCTGATGATCCTGTTTATGGAACCACCAATGCTGCCATGGTGAACAATGCCATTCATGGTTTTGTATCAGCAGTTTCCCAGGAGTTAAAAAACGGACTAAGAATAAATGCTGTATCTCCCGGATTGGTGGAAGATTCGGCTGAACGTCTCGGCAATCTTTTCCCCGGTCATATTCCGGTTAGCATGGACAAAGTGGCTGCCGGTTATGAGCGAAGCGTGGAAGGCAGGAGAACCGGCGAGATAATTCGCATATATTAGCTATGAGCTTCGAGTCCCGAGCAAAGAGTATAACACGGTGAAAATAGAGAACCGTTCTGTATATGAATTCTCAAACACAGAACGGTTCTTTAGTAGTATTTTTTTACACCTTTCCTTCTGAGTACTGAGACTGTCAACTGAGACTATTCTATCACTTCTCCATATAAATCGTAATCTTCCGATCCGGTAATTCGTACCGTAACAAACTCACCTTTTTTTAGCTTCTGGCCTGAAGTGATCAGTACTTCGCCATCTACTTCAGGCGAATCAAACTCGGTGCGTCCAATATGGTAGGCTCCTTCTTTTCTGTCAACAATTACCTTAAATTCTTTTCCAACTTTTTTCCGGTTTAACTCTGCAGAAATTCCTTGCTGAATTTCCATGATTTTATCAGCCCTGCCCTGTTTGGTTTCTTCATCCAGTTCATCCGAGAATTTATCGGCAGCATAAGTACCGTCTTCCTGTGAATACGGGAAAACACCCAGCCGGCCAAACTTCTGCTCTTCAACAAAAGAAATAAGTTC
>DAOPJR010000125.1:0-8571 GCA_035399765.1 Draconibacterium sp.
CTGGCCATTGTATTTCAACACGAAATAGCTTCACTTATCAATTATCCCGACCATCCGGAATACATCTGGTGGTTTGCCCTGATTTTAAGTATCGATGCATTTACAGCCATTCCCTTTGCGAGGTTAAGATTGAACAACCGACCTATAAAATTTGCGTTTATCAAGTTTGTATTTATCGGATTTAATATTGCCTTTAACCTGTTTTTTATTTCACTGTGCCCCAAAATTCTGCAACATAATCCTGATTCGTTTATTCGTTTGATTTATTCTGAAGATATTGGAGTAGGGTATGTTTTTATATCGAATTTACTGGCGTCACTGATTACCCTGGTTCTGTTAATTCCCGAGATATTCCGTATTACATTTACTTTCAATAAAAAGCTGTTGAGGCACATGTTGAGTTATGGATTTCCAATTCTTATAGTTGGTCTCACAGGTATGGTTAACCAGAATATTGATAAAATACTGATCCCGTTTTTGATCCCGGAAAATCAGGATCCAATGTTTCAATTGGGTGTTTACGGAGCTAATTATAAACTGGCTGTTTTAATGAACATGTTCATTCAGGCATTTCGCTATGCATTTGAACCCTTTTTTTTCGCGCAATCAGGAGAAAAAGATGATACGTTAATGTATGCAACGGTAATGAAATACTTCGTGATATTTGGATTGCTTATTTTCCTTGGAATGATGTTATACATCGATGTGGTAAAAATCATTATTGATAAGGAGTATCACGAGGGATTAAAAGTAATTCCACTGGTTTTAATGGCTAACCTGTTTTACGGTATCTATTTTACTCAATCGCTGTGGTATAAATTAACCGATAAAACCAGGTATGGTGCATATATTGCGATAATAGGCGCAATTATTACTTTGATAATGAATATTTTACTGATTCCGGTGAAGGGTTACATGGGATCAGCAATTGCGGTTTTTACATGCTTTCTGGTTATGGTTATTATTTCCTATTTTATGGGAAAGAAGTTTTATCCGGTGCCCTATGATCTGAAACAGATTGGCATTTATTTTTTGATCGCTACCGTGCTTTATTTATTGTCGGTTTACACTTCAGATTTGAGCGGTTTTATTAAATACAGTGTTCATACCCTCTTTTTATCCGTATTTCTTGCAAGTGTTTATTATTACGAGAAAAATGAAGTTAGAAGATTATTTAGATTTAAACGCAAGTAATTTTTAAGTAATTTATATACAATAAGTTATATTGTAAAATTTGTCCATTCAAAACATATTTTTATAAAATTAAGGAATGAACGAAATAAATATGAAAAAGTATTAAATTTGTGAGATGAAGGATTTAAAAGGCAAAGTGTTAGCGTTGGCCAGCGATCATGCCGGGTTTGCAAGAAAGCAGGCAATTATTAAATTTTTTGAAGAAAATGGGATCGCGTACAAGGATCTTGGATGTTATTCTGATGAAAGTGTAGATTACCCGATTTATGCACACAAAATTGCTGAAGCAATTGAAAAGGGTGAATTTGAAATGGGTATTACATTTTGCGGAAGTGGCCAAGGTATTAGTATCGCTGCCAATAAACATCAGGGCATCCGGTCAGGAGTTTGCTGGACGCCTGAAATTGCGACGCTGGCTCGTCAGCATAACGATGCCAATATTTGTGCTATTCCGGGTCGCTTTGTTAGCGATGAAGAAGCCGTTGCCATTGTAAAAGCCTTTTTAGATGCTGATTTTGAAGGTGGCAGACATGCAAGAAGAGTAGCCCAGATTCCGATTGAAAAATAAATGGCTGAATTGAAAAACATATTTTTGAAGGATTCGAAGATTGCATTTGACAAACGCCATCGGCAAACTTTAAATTTTAATATTTCGAAGTACGACGAAGCGGTTGCAAAGGGCAAATTAAGATACAAAAACATGGATCTGGCCAAGCAACGGGCTTCTTTTATTAAAGGAAAAGTTGTTTCGAAACTGGCAGCTTACCTCGAAGAATTTGAAGAAAATGCTCAAAATAACAACATTGAAGTTATTTGGGCACGCGACAGCAAAGAGGCACTTTCTGAAATAGACAAGATTTTGGCAGTGTCGCAGGCAAAAGTCCTGGTGAAAAGTAAATCAATGATCTCAGAAGAGATTGAATTAAATGAGCACCTGGAAGCAGAAGGATATGAACCTGTTGAAACTGATTTAGGTGAATTCATCGTTCAGGTAGCCGGAGAAAAACCATACCACATTCTCACACCGGCCATGCACAAATCGAAAGAAGATGTGGCATCACTCTTTCACGAAAAATTTGATACACCAGCAAATTCAACTCCTGAAGAATTAACAGCTTTTGTAAGGGAAATTCTGCGTAAAAAATTCACCAGTGCCGAAGTGGGTGTAACAGGTGCGAATTTTCTGGTGGCCGATGTTGGGGGAGTGGCACTCACCGAAAACGAAGGAAACGGATTTATGTCAATGGCATTCCCCAAAGTGCATATTGTTATCACGGGTATCGAAAAAATAATTCCTTCAATTAACGATCTGGATCTTTTTTTTCCACTGCTGTCTGCTCTCGGAACCGGACAACAGGTAACTGTTTATAATTCATTGCTCACCGGCCCAAAAAGAAAAAATGAGGCAAACGGTCCCGAAAAAATGTACGTTGTACTGCTCAATAACAAACGGACTGAAATTGCACTTGAAGAAAAGCATTACGAAGCACTCAAATGTATTCGTTGCGGAGCCTGTTTAAATGCATGTCCAATTTATAAAAACGTAGGTGGCTATACGTATAATACCACATACAGCGGCCCGATTGGTTCAGTGATCACCCCGTTTATGAAAGGTTTCGACCAGTATAATCATTTAAGTTTTGCATGCACGGTGTGCGGGGCATGTACCGAAGTTTGCCCTGTTAAGGTTCCTTTACACGATCTTTTATTGCTAAACCGGAAGAAAAGCGTAGAGCAAAACCTGGAGCCAACAACATGGAATACAGGAATGAAAGCGTACGAATGGGCTTTCAAAAAAAGAAAAAACATTGATCGTGTAAACGGTTTAGTAAAAAATATTGCGGTAAAAGCATCAAAAAACATTTTGGGAAAAGAGAAGAAAGTACCGTCTTTTGCCAAACAATCTTTTAGTCAACAGCAGAAATCAAAAAAATAATTATCATGTTATCGAATACTTGCAAATATGCACTTAGAGCACTGATTTACCTCGGTAAATTTTCGAAAGAAGACAAACGGATCGGAATCAAAAAAATTTCTGAAGACCTTCATTTATCTTCACCTTTTTTGGGTAAAATTCTGCAGAGTCTGGTAAAACAGAAACTACTGGTTTCAACAAAAGGTCCGAACGGTGGATTTTCTCTGGCAAAAAAAGCATCGGATATTTCATTGTGGGAAATCGTTACCAAAGTTGATGGGGAAGAATTTTTCACCAATTGTTTGATCAGTTTGGAACCGTGTAAATCACATGATCCAAGTAAACCACTTTGTCCGGTTCACTCACAGTACGAAATGTTGAGAAAAGAAATCAGAAGCTTTTACCAGGAAACAACACTGGAAGTGATCGGTCAGGATATCGACAAATACGAAGACCTGGTAAAACTTTAAACCAGTTTTTCTAATTTTTTGCCCGAAACAAAATACCTAAAAAATATAGTGGCAGCTATCAAACCTAAAGTATTAGCGAAAAAATCGTAAATATCGGTGTGGCGGCTAATGCTTATTGTGTGCTGAATAGATTCAAGAAAAGCTGCGATAAGCAATGTTAGCAAAGGTGTCCAGAAGTAGTAATTGGGTGTGTGAAACTTTACCGGCCTGAAAAATAACAGGCAAAGAATAAAGAACATTGAAAAGTGGACTATTTTGTCGAAATGCGGTATTCGTATAAAAGGTTGGGATGGCAGCTGGCTAGCCGGTACAAATAGCAAGTAACACATGATAATGATCCAGGCGACCAGTCTCCAATAGTTAGATATCTTCATGGCGGGCATTTATATTCATATTCCTTTTTGCAGGCAGAAGTGCTATTACTGCGATTTTTATAAAACAGTTAACACTTCACTCAAACAAAAGTTCCTGGGTATTTTGCAGGAAGAAGCAAAGTTAAGTAAAAACTATCTTCAAAATGAAACCATAGAAACGGTTTACTTTGGCGGAGGCACGCCTTCTGTTCTGGAGATCAAGGAACTGGAAGAAATTTTAGCTTACATAAATCAGTATTTTAAGGTTTCAGAGAATGCTGAAATTACTTTTGAAGCCAACCCCGACGATCTGACAACTAATTATTTACTGGGTTTAAAAGTAAGCGGAATAAACCGTTTAAGTATCGGAATACAAGCTTTTCAGGATGTTCATTTAAAAAAAATGAATCGCAGACACACGGCAACTCAAGCCATTGAAGTGATTGAAAATGCAAACCGCATTGGTTTTGATAACCTGAGTGCTGATCTGATTTATGGCCTTCCCAATTTAAACGAAGATGAATGGATAGAAAGTCTTAGAACGGTGTTTCAACTTCCGGTTCAACATTTATCGGCATACCACTTAACCTATCATGAAGGTACTGCTTTTTACACATGGTTGAAAAAAGGAACTCTAAAAGAACTCTCTGAGACTGAAAGTGTCAAACAATTCAATTTGCTTATTGATGAAGCTGAAAAGGCCGGATTTGAACAGTACGAAATTTCGAATTTTGCCCGCGACGAGAAATATTCGCGCCATAACACAGCATACTGGATGGGAACCGCTTACCTTGGTTTGGGACCATCAGCGCATTCATTTGATCGAATAAGCCGAAGATGGAATGTTTCTCACGTAGAAAGCCACATCAAAGGCATCGAAAGCGGAAGCAGTTATTTTGAAGAGGAGATATTGACAGAAAAAGAACGGTATAACGAATACATTCTAACACACTTACGTACTAAGTGGGGTATAGATTTGGAAGTGGTGGAGAATGAGTTTGGATCGGGATATAAAAGCAATCTGTTAAATCAAATTGAAAAATATCTTCAAACAGGAAATGTACTTCTAAACAACAAGGTACTTACACTTTCAAGAAACGGGCTTTTTATTTCCGATGAAATCATGACAGAGCTAATGATTATTTGATTGTTAACCAATTAGTTGAAATAGGTTTTTATAATCAAAAATAATGTTAAAGCGGTCGCGGGGTTGTATTATTTATCTATCTTAGCGGTTCTTTTTAAAAACAGGAATGCGAATGCAGGTTAAAATTGTTAATAAATCAAGAAATGAACTTCCGGCTTACAGTACGATTCATTCAGCAGGAATGGACTTACGGGCCAACCTTGGCGAGCCGGTTACATTAAAACCTCTCGAAAGAGCTTTGGTACCTACAGGTTTGTTTATTGAACTACCCGAGGGATATGAAGCACAAATCAGGCCAAGAAGCGGTCTGGCATTAAAAAAGGGAATTACTGTTTTAAATACACCCGGAACAATCGATGCGGATTACCGTGGAGAAATAGGTGTGATTTTGATCAACCTGTCGCAGGAAAATTTTGTTATTGAGAATGGCGAACGCATTTGCCAGATGGTTATTGCTGCTCACGAAAAAGTGGAATGGGATTTGGTGGAGGTGCTCGAGGAAACAGAAAGAGGAGCGGGTGGCTTTGGTCACACCGGGAAAAAGTAAGATGAAAAAAATAGTAGTTAGAAGTTTAGGAGTAGTACTTATTGGAGGACTGCTGGCATCGTGTTCAGGACCAAAACAGATTACTGAACAACAGGTGGTAAAAGCAGCCGTAAACACTCCTGTTGATGAATTGGCAGAACAAAAGCAACAAGAATTTGAATACCTTTTTGTAGAAGCTTTGAAACAAAATATGTTCGGCAATCCGCAAAAAGCAATTCAATTGTTATCGAGTTGTCTCAGTATTGATCCGAATTCATCATCTGCAATGTATGAATTAGCTAATATTCATGCTGCCAACAACGATTTTACCAGCGCATCACTTTTGCTTGAAAAAGCAATCGCGCTGGAACCGGATAATAAATGGTACAAACTCTTACTGGCACAGATTTACCAGCAAACCCGAAAGTTTTCAGAAGCTTCAGACATTTATGCCGAATTACTGAAATCGGAACCGGATAACCTGGAATATTTGTATATGAATGCAGCATTGCTGACCAATTCAAATCGCTACGATGAATCCATTGCTGCTTATAACCGTCTGGAAAAGGAAACCGGAATTAATGAACAAATTTCGGTAGCGAAACAGCAAGTGTTTGTTTCGATGGGCAAAATCGATAAGGCATTTGAAGAGATTCAAAAACTGATTGATTCAAATCCGTCTGATCCCAAATATTATGGTTTGCTTGCCGATCTTTATCAAAGTCAGGGCGATAAAGAAAATGCATTAAAATACTACCAGAAAATCCTGAAAATGGATCCTGAAAATGGATTCGTACATTTTTCACTGGCTAATTATTATTTTGAAGCAGGTGACCTGAATCATTCGTTTGAAGAAACAAAAGAAGGATTCGAAAGTGAATCGGTTGATCTTCAAACCAAGTTGCAATGGTTTATGATGCTTACTTCTAACCAGGGTGGCAACCAGATTAACGAAAAACAGCAAGATGAGTTAATTCAGATATTACTCAAAGTTCATCCCGACGAATCACTGGTTTATACCGTGTATGCCGAAAGTCTTCTTAAAAAGAACATGCTGGCTGAAGCACGTACAGAATTGCTTAAAGCTCTGTCGATTGAAAAAAATGATTACATGATTTGGGAACGGGTCATGTATCTCGATAATGATTTGCAGGAATGGAATGATCTTTATGCTCATACAAAAGAAATAATGGAATTATTCCCGAATCAACCACAGGGATATTTCTTTCATGCCATAGCTTGTGTACAGCTTGAAAAGTATGACGAAACCATTGCAGTGGTAGACGAAGGACTTGATTATGTGGTTCAGAATCCACAGCTTAAAGGTAATTTCCTGATGCTAAAAGGAGAAGCTCTTCATAAAGAAAATAAGAAAGAGGATGCGTATAAGTTATTTGATGAAGCTTTGGAAGCCGACCCGGAAAACTACCTGACTTTAAATAACTACGCTTACTATTTATCGGAAGATGGGAAAGATCTTGACAAGGCAGAACGAATGAGTGGCAAAGTGGTAGAACGTTTCTCTGATAACTCGACTTATCTGGATACGCATGCATGGGTATTATTCAAAAAAGGAGAATACAAGCTGGCTAAATTTTACATGGAATCGGCACTTAAAAACGGTGGCGAGGACAATGCAACTCTGCTTGAACACTATGGCGACATTCTGTTTATGCTTCAAAAACTGGATGAAGCCAAATCTTACTGGGAGAAGGCAAAGGACAATGGAGGCAATTCGGAAGTGTTATTGCGTAAAATCAAGGAAGAACGATATATTGAAGAGTAGAAATGCGTATTTCCCGGCCTAAATTAATACCTGTACTTATCACTTTCCTTGTTTTGATTTGGGGAACATCTTGTCGTGCACCCAAAGAAGTGGCGGTAGTAAACGTAAAACCAATGGCCACTGGCAGGTTGCTGAAAAAAATCGATCAGAAAGCTTTTGATTATAATTACCTTACGATTAAAAGAATCAACTGTCAGTATGCAAGCAACGAGACAAAAACTTCTTTCAGAATCAATTTAAAGGCGAAAAAAGACGATCGAATGTTGGTAGCGATCAGCAAACTCAATATTCCGGTTGGAAGGGTTTTACTGACTCCTGACAGCGTTATTTACGTAAATTATATCGATCACAATTATTTTCTCGATGACTACTCTTTTATCAGCGATTTTCTGAATATGGATGTGGATTTTAATACCGTCCAGGCTATTATTTCAAACAACGCGTTTTCATATCGCGACGATCCACGCAACGATTTTAAAACCTTTGATTCGTTTGTGGAAGATGGAAAGTATGTTTTGCAATCGGAGAAAACCCGCAGGATTTTCAGGATGGAGAACAAAATAGAAAAGGGGAAACAGCAAAAAGTTGAACGCCGTCTGAAACGATTGGACGCTGAAGCACTAATTCTCCAAAAAATGTTTTTTGATCCATTCAGTTTTTCTTTAACAAAACTTGAAATTACCGACAAAACCAACCTGAGAAGCATCAACATGTCGTTTGATGATTTCGAAAATGTGGGTGGAAAAGAATACCCTGAATCGATTGATATGAAGTTCGATTCTGAAGAACAGGAAATTACTATGAAGATCAGGATGAGCGGATTTTCTACTGAAGAAATTAGTTCCTTCGAGCTAAAAATTCCTGAAAAATATGAGCAAATAAAAGTAGATTAAATTCTATTTCAGCTACATTCGCTAAACGGTTGGCAGATGAATCGCATCCATGGTTTTGGCATATCAGTACTATTTTTTTTAATTTCTTTTACCGGATTTGCGCAGTCGATAAACGATCTTCAGAATAAAAAGGCAGAAACAACGAAAGAGATTGAATACACTACCCGCTTGCTTGAAGAAAACCAAAAAAGCCAGCGCTCATCGCTCAATCAGCTGAATTTACTTACCAGCCAGATCAAACAAAGAAATAACCTGATTTCTACCATCAACAGCGAAATCTCGATTTA
>DAOPJR010000126.1:0-7004 GCA_035399765.1 Draconibacterium sp.
ACGATTCTTTGCTTCCTCCAGAATCTCTGTAATCATTTTATCTGCCATCGGCTCATAGGCTTCGTATTCCAGGTGAGTTACTGTTCTGCCTTTGTTGTTATCGCGAACTTCACCACTGAAAAGTACCACGGCACCACTATTTGGATCACGGAATTCATCGAACAGCGTTCTGTAATCTATTTCGTTGTATTGGATGTGCTTCATAATAATCATTATTAACCTCCACTTGAAGGAGGAATCAGAAAAACAATATTTGTTGAATTCAGCGGGCTGTCGAGCGATACAAATTTTTGATCTACTGCAATCCGGCAGCTGTCGAGTACCTCTCTTGCATCCGGATTGGATTTGGCTAGTTCTTCCAGTATTTGTTTAAAAGTGGCATCAGTTGTCAGTTCCAGTTCCACCTCGCTGCCAAAGTATTTTCTCAGGCCCGCAAAGCAGACCGCTTTTACCCTAAACAGTTCCATTTTATCCTCCTATATTTCGCATTGATAATTCACTTCCATGAAACTTAACCGGCTGTTTTAACCGAAGTAATCCGTTCAGTTTTTCAGCCAGCTTTTCATCGTTCGATAAGTATGGTGTTAGCTTTTCTCCGTGTGCGTTGCTTAAACAACCATAAAATTTTCCGTTGCTATCCATTCGAAGACGGTTGCAGTCGTGACAAAAGGGTGTCGACTCGTTGGCAATGATACCGAAAGTACCTCCGTTTGAAGCCTGCCAGTAATGTGCCGTTTCAGCCTGTTTTCGGGGAAGTTGTTCTATCTTGTATTTCTGTTGAATGGTTGACAGAATTTCCTTTTCGGAAAAGAAATGACCGTTGTTGGAATGGTATAAATGTCCCATTTTCATCAACTCGAGGTAGCGTATTTTTATCCCCAGCTGTGCGGCATAATCGAGTAAGGGAAGAATCTGAGATTCATTCTTTCCTCTCATCACCACAGTGTTTAGCTTGACCTGCATCCCGGTTTTCACAGCTGCTTCAATCCCTTCAAAAACAAGGCTTGTGTTTCCAAATCGCGCGATTTGGTTAAAAATATCAGTATCGATCGCATCAACCGAAATATTGACAGATTTCAACCCGGCATCAACAAGCTTTTGTGCTTTCTGTTTCAGGTAATAAGCGTTGGTTGTGAGACGAATATCTTCAATTCCGAGTTTACGTATCTCGCCAATTAATGGAATCAGATCTTTGTATAACAAAGGTTCACCTCCCGTTAAACGAATACTTTTGAGTGGGTTTAAATGGTGAACGGCTTTAATTTGTCGAATAAAGTCATCAAGATCTAAATGTTCATCCTTCGGGTTTTCCAGTAATGTATGTCCATTCTGATCATGAAGGTCCTCGCTCACACAATAAACACATGAGAAATTACACGTATTCAGCAAACTGATCCGTAATTTTTCAAACCGTCTTCCCAGTTTATCCTCTATTCTGATCATGTTTCAATAAACCACTTTACCTGCGAATTGTTTATAAAATAAGGTTATTTAGTCCTTTTTTCGATAAAAGTGATTTTGTGATATCGCAATAAATTGAAAGTGTGGAATATAAGTCACAGAATCTCTTGAAACAATTTGATTGATTTGTAAGTATATTTATTACAATTTTAATAACTGAACCAATAAAACAAAATAAGATGGATCAAAAAGGAAATCAGAATGATATGAAGCGTCGTGATTTTATCAGGACTGGCGCAGGTTTTGCCGCCACCACATTTTTTATGGGACTGGGAACCTCAAAATTATTGGGTTCACCCAGCAGAAATCTGGCTGCAAGCACGATTGAAACGGTAACGCTCAACAATGGAGTGCAAATGCCAATACTTGGTTTTGGAACCTTGTATCTGAAAGATGAACTTGGGGTACGTTGTGTTTCTGAAGCTATTTCGCTGGGCTATCGTTTAATTGACACTGCTACGGTGTACGGAAATGAAGACGCAGTTGGGGGAGGCATAAAAAAGAGTGGAATTGACCGAAAAGAACTTTTTGTAACATCTAAAATGTGGGTAGATGATTATGGCTATGAATCAGGAAAGAAAGCCTTTCAGACTTCACTCAATAAACTAGGCCTTGATTACCTTGATCTGTACCTGCTTCACCGTCCGCGTGGCGACGTGAAAGGAGCCTGGAAAGCGATGGAAGAATTACATAAGGAAGGTCGTATCAAAGCCATCGGAATCAGTAACTTCGAGGCTCACCAGATTGATGAACTTCTTTCATACGCTACCGTAAAACCAACTGTAAACCAGGTTGAAACCCATGCTTTCTTCCAGGAAGAAAAAGCCAGACAGGAGTTAAAAAAATACGGAATTCAAATGGAAGCATGGTCCCCGCTGGCACAGGGAAGAAACGGGCTGTTTACTAACGATGTGCTTGCCGAAATTGGCAAAAAGTATAATAAAAACAACGCACAGGTAAGTTTGCGCTGGCATTATCAGCGCGGCATAGTAGCTATTCCACGAACATCGCAGAAGGAACACATGATGGAGAATCTGAATATTTTCGATTTTGAACTGAGCGATACGGACATGAAAACCATTACTGCTCTCGACTTAAATAAGACCCAATTTCCTGAGTGGGAGTAGCATTGGATGTTTTACACTATTGAATCTAACATCATATTAATGTTTTATGAACGCGTATGAACCAATCGCGTGTCATATTTGTTTGATTCACTGTTATATCAGAGTATAAAACCAACTAAAGAATTTCTATTTATGGCAGTTTTTAATTTAAAAGTTAACAAAAAGCAATACCAGGTCGATGTAGATCCGTCAACCCCGGTACTTTGGGTCCTTCGTGATCATCTTAATTTACTGGGCACGAAATACGGATGCGGTGTTGCACAATGTGGCGCCTGTACCATACATCTTGATGGCAGGGCAGTTCGTTCGTGTATCACTTTTGTCGATTCGGTTGGTGATAAAGAAATAACAACCATCGAAGGTCTTTCCGAAAACGGGGAACACCCGGTACAACAGGCCTGGCTGGAACACGACGTAGCCCAGTGTGGTTACTGTCAGCCAGGGCAGATCATGTCAGCGGCAGGCCTTTTGAATGAAAATCCACATCCGACTGATGAAGAAATTGAAACCGCCATGAACGGAAATATTTGCCGTTGCGGAACCTACACCAGAATTAAAGCTGCTGTAAAAACAGCTTCGAATTCATAGTTTTTTGTACTCAGAACATTAACTAAAATCTTGTAAAATGACACTCGTAAAAACTTCATATAACAGGCGTTCATTTTTTAAAACTTCACTTGCCGCAGGCGGTGGATTAATGATTGGATTCAGCTGGCTGGCTTCGGCTTGCAGTTCTGATGCTCCAAAAGGTTTGGCGATTCCCGATGAATGGTTCGAAATAAATGCTTATTTAAAAATTGGTGAAAATGGGGTAGTGACTATTTTTTCTCCCAACCCGGAAATTGGTCAGAATGTAAAAACTTCGATGCCCATGATTGTGGCCGAAGAACTGGATGTGGATTGGAAGAATGTATTAGTTGAACAGGCACCGCTGGATACCTCGAAATATACCCGGCAATTAGCGGGAGGTAGCGACTCGATTCGCACTACCTGGACGGCACTACGAACAGCCGGAGCAACAGCTCGTGCTATGTTAAAAGAAGCCGCAGCTTCTGCCTGGGGAGTACCGGTTAATGAAATTACAACTGAAAAAGGCATAATCTACCATAACGGTACTGGGAAAAAAGCCGGTTATGGCGAATTTGCTTCTGCGGCTGTCGAGGTTCCAATGCCTGATGATGTGGAAGTAAAAGAACTGGATGAATTTACAATCGTTGGTCATTCTCAAAAGAATGTTGATGGACTGAAAATTGTGACTGGCAAGCCTTTATTCGGTCTTGATTACAAAGTGGATGGAATGTTGTATGCCATGATTATTCATCCACCGGCTTTTGGGATGCAATTGAAATCATACGATCCTGACGAAGTAAAAAATATGCCGGGAATCAAAGATGTTTTTACCATTCAAACCTATAACGACGATTATGGCCGACAATGGTCAGATACTGTTTCATTTAACGAAATGGTTGCGATTGTTGGAAATTCAACCTGGGAGGTATGGAATGCTAAATTAATGCTGAATGTAGAATGGGAACCGTTTACTAAGCAGGAGTATAAAGCTGCCGGCTGGGGTGGAGATGCCAGGGATGTTAGTGTACCTCCAGGTTTGGAAAGTACCGAAGATCATAAGGCAAAGATGATAGCAGCTGCGGCAAAACCCGGCAGGATTGAACGAAGAGATGGCAATCCGGAAGAGGCTTTTCGAAAGGCAGCGAAAGTATTGGAAAGGACATATACCGCTCCGTTTCTGGCTCATAATCCAATGGAACCGCAGAATTTTTTTGCAGATGTAAAAGAGGATAGTGCTTTGGTTGTTGGTCCAACCCAATCGCCGGAACCCATGCAAAAATCGGTAGCCGAACGTTTGGGATTACCGCTTGATAAAGTGAAGATTGAAATGACCCGTATGGGTGGTGGTTTTGGTCGTCGCTTGTATGGGCATTTTATGGTGGAAGCTGCTGTTATTTCACAACATATGAAAGCCCCTGTTAAGCTGATGTATACCCGTGAGGATGATATGACTTTTGGAATTTACCGTCCGATGTACCATGCCATTTACCGTGCTGCCTTTGACAAGGATAATAAACTTACGGCTTTTCACGTAAAAATGGGTGGTGTGCCTGACAATGCTTTGCATGCCAATCGTTTTCCGGCAGGTGCTATTGATAATTACCTTGCAGAAAGCTGGACAATTGATTCCAATATTAGTGTTGGGGCCATGCGTGCTCCTGGGTCGAATTTCAATGCAGCAGCCGAGCAATCGTTTTTAGACGAGGTGGCAGAAACTCTGGGTGAAGATCCGATTCAGTTCCGTCTCGATCTGTTAAAAAGGGCACAGGAAAACCCGGTGGGTGAGCGTAACGACTACGATGCTGCCCGCTATGCAGGAGTTTTGGAACTGGTTCGCGAAAAATCAGGTTGGGATACCGATTCAGCTGGTAAAAACCGTGGTGTGGCTGCTTATTTTTGCCACAACAGTTATGCCGCCCAGGTAGTTGATATTGTAATAGAAAACGGTGAGCCAAAAGTAGAGAAAGTATACAATACCAATGATTGTGGAATTGTTATAAATCCTGATGCAGCCATAAATATGGCCGAGGGATCAATAGTTGATGGAATTGGAACTGCCATGTATGGTGAGCTGACATTCAACCAGGGTGAGCCACAGCAGAATAATTTTGATAGCTACCGGATGATACGTACTTCTGAAGCACCTAAAAAAATAGAAACTTATTTTGTGGAAAACGATATCCATCCAACCGGAATGGGAGAACCTCCTTATCCGCCGGTAATGGCTGCGCTTGCAAACGCTCTTTACAAAGCAACAGGAACGCGTTACTACCATCAACCGTTCATTAAGAACAGTTTTGATAGCTAGTATTTTATCGTTTAACGTAGAATTTTTAAAATAAATTGGCAGGATTTTTCTGAAAAAGGGAAGTCCTGTTTTTTTATGAATGAAAAGAATTGCTGGTTAATTTTCGACTAAAAATCAGTAAAGATGAACAGTATTTCACAGATAGTTCTTAAAAACAAAGTACAATATATAATCACTATTCTTGATAATATGCCATGTCTGTCTTTATAATTGTATCAGTTTGGATTTCTGCGAAAGTGGAATTTTACTGGTATCTATCCGATATTAAAAGTTGACAAGATTGTAAATTAGACAAAAGAATGCGTAATTTTAACGTATGACTCACGAATTAAAACATTTATTTGAAACATTAATTGTCTGGCAGAAACTGGGCAAAAAAGCAGTATTTGTTTCAGTAGTGGCACTCAACGGTACTTCTTATCGGAGACCCGGTGTGAGGATGATCATTGCTGAGGATGGCGAGACTGTTGGTGCAGTCAGCGGAGGTTGCGTGGAAAACGAGATTATTCATCAGGCGCAGAGCGTATTCAGGAGTGGTAATGCAAAAATCATGACCTACGACGGGCGTTTGCGAATTGGCTGTGAAGGGGGCATTCATATTCTTATCGAACCTGTTTTGCTGAGTGATGAACTTTTTTCAGATTTTGAGAAACAGGTCAAAAACCGTCAGCCTTTTAAAATGGAAAGCTGGTTTAGTCGGGAAGTCGGGGAATATGAAAATGCAGGATCAGCGGTTATTTTGAATGGAAAAGAGTATGCACTTCGTTCTTCCTTTAATGTGGTAGAGAAGAAAAATCAGGAGTGTTTTTCCCAGAGTTTCGGGCCTCTTTTTCAACTTTATATTTTTGGTGCGGAGCATGATGCGGTTCAGCTAAGCCAGGCTGCTAAATTGCTGGGATGGGAGGTTACGGTGGTGGCTTCTCCCGACGAAGCCAAATCCTGTGACTTTTTCCCGGGAGCAAATGCCCTGATTACACCGGCATACGATGAGATCAATGCATTAAAGGTCGATGACCAGACGGCAGTAGTGTTGATGACGCACAGCTTTAATAAAGATGTTCAATACCTGATGGCTTTAAAAGACAAACAACCTGCTTATCTGGGGTTACTGGGATCATTTAGCCGGAGAGAACGTGTGCTTTCGATGGTGCTGGATTACATGCCCGATATTCCGCTTGATTTTCTGGATCAGATTCACGGGCCGGCAGGAATAAATGTTGGAGCTGAAAGTGCTTCAGAAATTGCCGTTTCTATTCTTGCTGAGATATTGAGTGTTGTCCGGGAGCAAAAGCCCGTTTCTTTACGTGAGAAAGAAGGTTCAATTCATGGATAAAATTCCAATTATTCTTTTGGCAGCCGGTAGTTCTTCACGAATGGGGCAGCCCAAGCAACTGCTTTCGTGGGGGAAACAAACTCTTATTGAATTCCAGGTTGAAAAATTGTTGAAACTGGGAAATCCGGTTTATGTAGTGCTGGGTTCGTCTTCAGATCAAATTCTTCCTCTTTTAAGTAAATATCGGGTAAATGTTGTTCTTAAT
>DAOPJR010000126.1:7104-8362 GCA_035399765.1 Draconibacterium sp.
GTGTAAAAGGCAAGCATGGTGCTAAGTCCATTATCAAGGAATACTTCCACAAGGTAATCCGGATCAAAGCAGGCGAAGAGCTGGAGGATATGGATACTCCCGAAAAATACAGGCAAATGCTTGAGCGAGCCAATTCCCGTATTTAGTCCGCTTTTATTAGTATAACATCGTCGGTGGAACAAATGCGGTAAGTCGAGGCGGTATTCAGCTTTTCAGCTATCGGCAGTACAATCACCTTTTCAGCATTCCGGGCCATCGCCTTTTTTACCATCGCTTCCTCATGATCCGGGACACTGATCCCCAATTCGGAATGTACCGCATGTACGCCCATAAAATAAACATCGGCAGTAAAATCTTCAAGTGCCGAAATAACTTCGTGACCTACCGTTACCTGTGATTCTTTTAAAATAAGGCCCCCAAGAAAAATGAGTTTCACACCAGGATAGTTACACATCATACCCGCCAAAGGAAGTGAATTCGTAAAAACGGTGCCCGAAAAATCGATTGGTATTTTTTTTACTACTTCAAGGTTGGTGGTGCCTCCGTCGATAATAATTACATCTCCGTTTTTAATGTGCGCTACAGCTTTGTCAGCCAGTCTGGCTTTTTCATTTCTGCTGTAATCTCCCCTTTCCTGAAACCCGGTTGGTAAAGAAGACCTGGAGACTGCTCCGCCATGTACTTTTTTTAACAGACCCTTGCTGTCCAGTTCATTCATGTCACGCCGCAAAGTATCGTCTGATACTCCAAGATACCTGCTGAATTCTACCAGGTTCAAACGCTTTTGATTCCCGAGTTCACGCAGCAGAATCGCATGTCGCTCTTTTTTCTTCATAAAACAGATAAATCGATTGAGATTAAACGAAAATAGTTAAATTGCGGTAAATGGCCGCATAATGTTGCGGATAAATGCAAGAATATGCGTGTTTTATCCAATTGTATTTTAAAAAATTAATAATCCGAATGATAATCAAAGAAAACCGCAAATTGAAAGTTGGCGTTTTGGGGTGTGGCCCAATCGCACAGTTTGCACATTTTGAATCATGTCAAAAAGGGCGCAATACAGAGTTGTATGCCATTTGTGATCTTGCAGACGATCTGCGTGAGCGGATGGCCGCAGTTTGGCAACCCAAAGTAGCTTACGACGATTATAATGGGATGCTGAATGATCCTGAAGTAGAGGCTGTGATTATTGCTACTTCTGATGCATTTCATGTGCCAATGGCACTAAAAGCTGTTAAAGCCGGAAAACATGTGT
>DAOPJR010000127.1:0-8323 GCA_035399765.1 Draconibacterium sp.
TATCTTTACAGTAAGTGATACCAAACTTATTTAATATGAAAAAGATAACATTGATCCCTGTTGCAATTTTTGCCATTATCCTGATTATTTCTTCTTGCAAATCAGGTAGCACCAATAAGAACACAGATGAGAAATCGGCTGAAAACTGGATTCAATTATTTAATGGAAAGGATTTAAATGACTGGACACCCAAGTTTACCGGTCATGAAGTTGGTGAGAATTACAGGAACACTTTTCGGGTGGAAGATGGAATTTTACGCGTTTGTTACGATGACTGGAATGAATGGGACGGTGCGTTTGGACATCTTTTTTACAAAACTGAATTTTCACATTACAGGCTGCGTGCTGAATACCGTTTCGTAGGGGAGCAAACAAAAGGAGGTCCTTCATGGGCTTTTAGGAACAACGGTTTAATGTTGCACGGTCAAACACCGGAATCGATGGAACTTGATCAACTGTTTCCCACATCCATAGAAGCTCAGTTACTGGGAGGGATGAAAGACATGGAAGGATTTGATCCCCGTTCGAATCTGAATGTGTGTACCCCCGGAACAAATATTGTAATGAATGATACCCTGGTTGAACGCCATTGCACCAGTTCAATATCACCAACTTTTTATGGCGATGATTGGGTGACAGTGGAAATTGAAGTTCATGGAAATGAAGTAATTCGCCATTTAGTAAACGGAGAGGAAGTGCTGTCGTACAATCATACTCAACTCGATCCGAAAGACGAATACGCCAAGAAACTGATCCCGGCTGACGGTAATCTCATGCTTTCAAAAGGTACTATCTCGCTACAGGCAGAGAGTTCGCCAACCGACTTCAGAAAGGTTGAATTGCTGGTCCTTGACGAATAAGCATGAACATCCTGTAAAACGTAATTGTTTTGGTGTAATTAATTGTTGATTTAAGAAACAAATACAACAGCTTTATAATAATAATAAAATGTATATGAAATTGAAGAAATCTCAATTGGCTTTGGCGGCGCTGATTTTAATTGTGGCGTCGTTTGTTTTTACAACCGGATGCAAACAGAAGGCAGAGCCTTCGATTATGACTGATTATATGGATCTGTCGGTGAAACCCGGTGATGATTTTTACCACTACGCCAACGGAAACTGGATTAAAAGCAATACGATTCCGGAAGACCGTTCGAGTTACGAATCATTCGACATTGTTCGTAAAAAGAGGGATGAGGATGTTCGTACACTTTTAGAAGAAGTATCGAAGAACACCGATGCTGAAAAGGGTAGTATCACACAAAAAATCCGTGATTTTTATGTTACTGCCATGGATACACTAAAACTGGAAGATCAGGGTATCAGCCAGTTGCAACCTGAACTGGACCGGATCAATAATATGAAAACAACTCAGGATTTTGAAGACCTGGTAGCGCGTTTTCATACTTACGGACTTGATCCTTTGTTCAGTGCCGGTACCATGCAGGACTTAATGAATAGCGAATTATATAAGTTTTACTTCATGCAGGGAGGTATCGGACTGCCGGATCGTGATTATTATACGAAAGAGGATGACCGTTCGAAAGAAATCAGGGAAGAATATGTGAAACATGTGGCAAAAATGCTTGAGATGGCAGGAGAAGAGTCAGGAATAGCACAGAAAGACGCCGCGACAATTATGAATATTGAAACCCGTTTGGCGGAAAGTTCAAAAACGAGAGTTGAATTACGGAATATTCCTGCTTTGTACAATAAGATGAGCATGGAACAATTTGCTCAGTTAGCTCCCGGTTTCGACTGGAGTCGTTACCTGGCAGATATCAGTGATAAAGATTTTGGCGATGTAATTATCGGAATGCCAGATTTTTTCAAAGAAGTGGGAGTATTAATGAGCGAGATTCCTCTGGATGATTGGAAAGTTTACCTGAAATGGAACCTGATCAATCGTTCTGCTGAATTCCTGAATGAAGATTTTGTAAATCAGGATTTCAAATTTTATTCTGAATTTTTATCCGGAAACCCGAAAATCAAACCTCGATGGGAACGCGTGGTTGGTTTTGCCAATGGAGCTTTGGGAGAACCATTAGGTGAACTGTATGTAGCCAAGTATTTTCCACCGGAGTACAAAGAGAAAATGGTTGTTTTGGTTGGTAACCTGAAAAAAGCATTGCGTCACCGGATTGAAAATCTGGAGTGGATGACGGATTCTACCAAGCAATCAGCCCTGGAAAAACTGGATGCGATGGGAGTAAAGATCGGGTACCCTGACAAATGGAAAGATTTCTCGAAGCTGGAAATCGAAACCGATTCATATGTAATGAATGTGCGACGGGCAAGTTACTTTGCTTACTACCAGGAAATTGACAAGTTTGGTAAGCCTGTGGATAAAACAGAATGGGGAATGACTCCTCAAACTGTTAATGCCGGTTATAATCCATTGGCCAATGATATTACTTTCCCGGCTGCAATCTTGCAACCACCATTTTTCTATGCAAATGCCGATGAAGCTGTCAATTACGGCGCGATAGGAATGGCTATCGGACACGAAATGACCCACGGTTTTGACGACCAGGGACGCAACTTCGACAAAGATGGTAACATGATCAACTGGTGGACAGAAGAAGATGCAGAACAGTTTAATAAACGTACGCAATTGTTGGTTGATCAGTACAATGGATTTGTGGTACTCGACAGTGTTCATGTTAACGGACAGTTGTCGCTGGGCGAAAACATCGCTGATTTTGGTGGACTGACAGTATCTTTGGAAGCCTACAAAATGAGCCTTGAAGGAAAACCGACACCCAAACCCATTGACGGATTTACCGATGTTCAGCGTTTCTTCCTTTCTTATGCTCAACTTTGGAAGGGATTAATTCGCGATAAAGCATTGTTACGCGAGGTACAGGAAGACGTTCATCCATGGGGCCAGTTTCGTGTGAATGGTGCCATGTTTGATGTTCCTGAATTGTATGAAGCATTCAATATTCAACCCGGAGATTCACTCTACAGGACGGTTGAGCAACGTCCGGTAATCTGGTAAATTAAAGAAAAAATGATATGAATCCCGTGGAATATTCTGCGGGATTTTTTTGTCTATGATTTGCTGGCTCTTCGGTTAGCCAGGTTCAGCGCAACCAGCGAAACCGCAATAAATGCCATTCCCAAAATGGAAGCCAAATCTGGTTTTTCATTTGGAAGAATAATCCAGCTTAATGTTGCTCCCAAAACCGGAATCAGGAATTTCCAGACATTGAGAAAAGAAACTTTAACACCGGGACGTTTTAACAATGAAGTCCAGATTGTGAAAGCAGCAGCTGAAAGGAAGCTTAGCCAGGCAAGCGCAATCCAGTATTTAGAAGGGAAAGGTCCCAGATGAATACCTTCAACGGGAACAGAAATCAGTGAAAGAACAATCCCACCGATCATTAAAGACGTTGAACTAAGCACAGCCGGAGAAATAGAACCGGAGTGTTTCGATACCAGAATGTTGGAATATCCGGCCACAAAGTTATTGGTAAGCAGCAGGCCAATTCCAATCCATTCAAGTCCTCCACTCATTCCAATTTGAGCCCGGCCCAGTGTAATAATTGCAATTCCGACTACTCCGATCAGGATGCTGCCGGTTTTAAACGGTGTCATTCTATCGTTGTGAAAAGAAAAATGAGCGACTATGGCGATAAACATGGGTTGAGCTCCTATAATCATGGCTGCCATGGAACTTGGAACCAGGTTGAGCCCACTGTAAAAGAGAGAATATTGAAGCACGGTTTGTACTCCGGACAGCAAAAGTATAAATCGAAGATTTCTTTTTAATTCTTCCCAGTAACGAAGTGGTTTACCAAAATATAGAAAGATCATAACCCCGGAAATAAAGAAACGGATGCCTGCAAACTGGAATGGCGTGTGGTATTCAAGGCCAATTTTAACACCCACAAAGGCAGTAGACCACAGCCAACAGGCAATGATGGCTAGAAATGTCGTACTTCGAAGAATATCTTTCATAGTTTTGAATTGCCTGCAAAGGTCAAAAAATAGTTGAGAATTATACTCATTCCTTGCAAAAATGGAACAACCGGGGTAAAAATTCTACACTGAACTTACACATGTAAAGTAATTTAGTTAATTCAATGCCGGCGAAGAAAGTGTTAAAAATGAAAAGCTGTAATTTAGCGCATCAAAATCGAATTTATGGCAAAAAGAATTATTAATAGCTACGAGGAATTTGAAGCATTACTCGGTCAGCTCATCGGAGTATCTGACTATATTCAGATAACACAGGAACAGATTGACAAATTTGCAGAGGCCACCATGGATCACCAGTGGATTCATACCGACCCGGAACGCGCTGCCAAGGAATCGCCATTTGGTACGACCATCGCACACGGTTATTTGTCTCTGTCGATGCTGACCTATTTGTGGTACAACGTAGTGGAGGTAAACAATGTAAAAATGATTGTGAATTATGGCATTGAGAATTTGCGTTTTCAGGCACCTGTAAAAGTGAACGACCGCATTCGCGCCACTGTTTCATTAAATGATATTAAAAATCTTCGTGGTATTGCACGCATCCAGGTAAAAATTGTGGTGGATATCGAAGGGGAGAAAAAACCGGCTTACGATGCACTTGTAAATTTTCTATATCACTTTGAATAAAACAGGTATGAGATACATCGATTTGAGTAGCGGGTTTTGTTAAGTCATTTCTCTCTGCTCAAATCTTATTATTGCTTTCAATTATTTGAAGAAGTCCCTCACAACTGTCTTCCAGCAAATCAAGCACAAGTTCAAACCCGGATGATCCGCCATAATATGGATCCGGAACTTCATCATAATCAAACTTGCGGCTAAAGTCTGTCATCTTGTAAATCTTCTTCAAATCCTGCCCGTTACGCGCCATGCGTTTCAGATTTTGGATGTTGCTATCATCCATGCCAATAATCATATCAAAATGATCGAAATCGGTGTGTGGATTGAATTTACGGCTGAGGCTTGTTAAATTATACCCTCGTTTAACTGCGTGCGACTGCATCCGCTGGTCGGCAGATTCACCGGCATGCCAACCCGATGTTCCGGCAGAATCCACTTCAAACTGGTTTGCCAGGCCATTGTTTTTGATAATCCCTTTAAAAACTGCTTCTGCACTAGGCGAGCGACAAATATTTCCGAGGCAAACAAATAATATCTTTTTCTTTTCCATTTTTTGAGCTTAGAGCAAAGAGCCAAGAGCTTTGGGCTTCTTTACTGAATACTGATAACTGAGACTGAAGATTTAATCCTATTCTTCCGAGTTCCAGATTTCGTAAGAACGGCGTGCCTGTCCGAGCAACATATCATAACCATTTTTTACGGTGGCTCCCTGGGCTAAGCCTTTTGCCATAAACTTTGTTACTTCGGGATTATAAACAAGGTCGAACAAGAGATGCTTCTTTGTGATGAATTCGTACGGAATATTCGGGAAAGAATCTACTTTAGGATAGGTCCCAAGCGGTGTAGCATTAATGATCAGCAAACGATTCTTCATCATTTCTTTGTCAATGTCTTCGTAGCGAATTTCTTTTTCCTTTAATTCCTCAATGGAAGCTGAGATATAATCGATCCCCAATTTGTTTAAAACGTATTTTAACGCTTTGGAAGCTCCGCCGGTACCCAGTATCAGCGCTTTTTTGTGGTAGTCTTTTAACAGCGGAGAAAGTGAGCTTTCGAATCCGTAAGTATCGGTATTAAACCCTTTCAAATACACATTGTCGCCGCTTCGTTTCACTTTGATCGTATTTACAGCGCCAATTTCACGGGCTGAATCGTTCAGTTCATCCAGGTATTGAATCACCTGTTCTTTGTACGGAATGGTAACATTGAAACCGATCACTTCGGGATTGTTTTTTACTACCTCAGGAAACTTATTGATGTTATCGATCTCAAAATTATCATAGGTCGAATCGATATTTTCATTTTCAAACTTTTCAGTAAAAAAGCGTTTCGAAAACGAGTGAGTGAGCGGGTATCCAAGTAGTCCGTATTTATTCATGTTCTTACTTTTTAATTTCCAATGTAGAATATTCAATTTTTCAATGTCCAAATAAAAAACGAGTTTGATTTGAATGTTGGATATTCATAATTGATCATTGAATATTGGTTATTCCTTTTATTAAGGGCTAAAGCCCTGATTTATTTTGTTTTCCAGTCCCCCGGGCTTAAGCCGGGGGTTATTCATTGAACTTTTAGTATAAGTTAATATCTAGGATTCTTAAGGTTTGATTTTGCTTTCACTAACTCCGGGCTTAAGCCCGGAGATGCACAGGCCTTTGAATACCGGACTTTAGTCCTTAACTCTTTCCTTTTGCCAGTTTCTTTCCAATTCCTTCTACCACAAAAATAAGTACAAATCCAACAACAGCTAATGCAATGGCAGCCAGCATCCACGGTTCATGACCTGTTAGTTGTTCGTAAGTTGCGGGAAGAATATTTCGTTCGGCAATAGGCTTTAGTTCTCCATGGCGGTCGATTATGGTCTGAGTTACTTCTTTCCACGGCCACACTTTATTTAACGAACCTACCATAAATCCGGCCAGCATGGCGATGGTTAAATTGTGGTATTTTTTCAGCAACCACGACAGCACATTTGAAAATGCAATAATTCCGATGGCAGCACCAACCAAAAATACCAGGATTACTGCAATGTTCATATCTCCCACGGCACCAAGTATAAACTTATACATTCCAAGAAGAACGAGAATAAAACTACCTGAGATACCTGGCAAGATCATGGCGCAAATCGCAATCATTCCGGAAATAAATACAAACCAGTACGCCGTATTTGCTTCTGCCGGACTGATCACGGTAATTCCATAGGCGATCACAATTCCAAGTATACCGGAAACGACAGTACCAATATTCCATGTTTTAATTGAACGTGACACATAAATGGCAGAAGCTACAATTAACCCGAAAAAGAACGACCAAACTAAAATGGGGTAGTGGGTAAGCAAGTATTCCAGCCCTTTTGCCAGCGAAAACACGCTGATGCCGATGCCAAGTAAAACACTTACGAGGAAAGTGCCGTTAATGGCTTTCCAAAATTCAGCGAATTTGCCCGTAAAAAAAAGCTTTGCTGCATTCAGGTTGATCGATTTAATGGAGTTGATCAGCTCCTCGTAAATACCGGTAATAAATGCGATGGTTCCTCCTGAAACTCCAGGCACCACATCGGCAGCGCCCATTCCCATTCCTTTCAAAACCAGTAGAAGGTAGTCTTTATAAGTTCTTGTCATATTTAAACACAGAATGAAATTGAATAATCAATAATAAATACTCAATTAAATTGAGCTGCCAAAATAGTAAATAATGAGTGAAAATGAATTACAAACCTAATGAAACAGTTATCAGAAACTGTCGGGGACGAATGGTATAACTATTTCTAACCAAAGAAATATCGCTATTGTAGAAAGAGATTATCTCAGATTGATTAAAAATATTTCGTACTTCAAATTTGTACTTTAATTTACCTTTCGAAGGTTTGAAATGGTAAGAGAAATTGGTAAAAAAGGTGTTTAAGCTTTTCTGCCCGCTTTGTTTTGTATTGTAAAATTCGCAGGATAACCCTAATAAATGACGTTTTTCGGGTTTATAAAAAATACTGCTTTTGTGTTCTTGTCCAATAACCGATGTTTCGGTTTGTTCCGATTTTTGTTTTATTAGCTGAACTTCATAATTATATTCAAAATCAACCTTTCTCCATCGGTTTATACTAATTCCGGGATGGAAGGCATAAACTTTGCTGGTTAACCACCCCATCTGGGTATTAAGCAGATACTCTTTTTTATTGCGATTGTAAAAAGCTTTAAAATTAACTGTGGCCTGCCAGTTTGCTAAATATTGGTTAACAGTTAACGAAAGATTATCCAAATAAGAGCGATTATCCTTTCTAATCACATCGTAAAAAAGTAGTCCCTCGTTATTGATTTGTTGTTTCAGTAGCAGATTGTTTTTGCTGTGGCTGTTGATCCACGAAAAAGTGGAAAAAAAACCTGAAATGGGATTTTTATATTCTAACCCAATATTGTATCGGAATCCTTTTTTCTCAGCTAATTCGTTAATTCCTTTTTTTAGTTGACGGTAGCTCGAAAACACATATCCCTGGGCCAGAGAACTAACATCACTCATTTGTTGATTGTATTTTGCTCCGGCACGTAAAGTCCAAAATCCTTTCAGTTCGTATTTAAAATTGGCTGATGGAGTAAAAAGCCAAGTCTGTATTTTTTCAGGGGTATTGTGTATTTTATCGCGAATACCATAATTCTGAAAATTGACAGGTAATTCAAATGAAAACCTGAGGTTGTTTTTCTCATACTTTACCGTTTCAG
>DAOPJR010000128.1:0-8257 GCA_035399765.1 Draconibacterium sp.
GATTGCTGCAAATCCGTCAGGATTCAGAACAGTTGATGAATAAGCATCAGGACCAGACCAACGCACCGAGTCAGGAGTGCCAGTAAAAGTTGCTGAGAGGTCGATGTTATCACCTACACAAACAGAAAAGTCTTCAAGTGCATTAACTGTTTCAAGGCAACACTCTTCAATAACTACTGTTACCATAAGCCGTTCAGTGCTTTCACAACCGTCTACTGTTTGGGTGGCATAATAGGTTTCCCCATTCACCAATAGATCATTTTCATTTAGATGCGTTCTGTCTGATTCATTAGCATACCATTTTATATTTTGACCACTTGCAACTAAATCGGCTACTGTTACACTGCTGCCTAAACAAAATGTTTGAGTTGCATCACCTGTTGGTTTATCTGGGTCGAGCACTGTTACATTTACCTGGAAACGACTTAAACTTTCGCAACCATCAATAGTTTGTGTGGCGTAATAATCTTCTCCATCTATTAGCGAGGTCGAACCATCCAGCGGTGTACCTCCTGTAGCATTAGCATACCATTTAATATTATTTCCTCCAGCGATTAAATCAGAAACCGTTGGATTATCAACAGAACAGAAATTTTGACTGGAATTACCTGTAGGAGTGGGAGAGTCATTTACTACTACATTGAAAGTACAATCATCAGTGAGTGTAAAACCACCAGGTTGTGTAAGGGTTGCTGTATAAACAACTTCTGTAGTTCCTATCGGAAACTCGTCTCCAGGATCATAATTCGAAGTAACAACAAAATTAATACCTTCGGTACAACCATCAAGATCTGATAAAATTGCATTATAGTTAAGGTAGTCAACCTCAAGCTTATTATCTCCATCTCCTGTGAATTCAAATTTAAGTTTGTAAACTCCACTTCCATTTGGTAAATTATTTGCCGGAATTGTTATCGTCCATGGAGTTTCCGATGGATTTTGATTACTGCCAGCCGACAATGTTTGGGTATCAGAATAGATCTTTTCAACAGTATATGCGGTTCCGCCTGTATTTCCTTTCAAAACTACCAGATTCCATGTAATGGTTTTTGCTGCTGAATAATTCAATAATTGCAGATTGACTGGAATGTCAACCGAATTCTCGAAATACTGAAATGGCGGAACAAAAAAGATATCACTTGCAGTTCCGTCATATAGAGCGGGATCATCAGCAGTTTGGGATTGCCATAATCTCATATTGTTACTACCAATACGTTGTGTATGATTGTAAATCCAGCAAGAATTTTGACTTTCCGGAATATTAAATTGAACATCGAATGAAGAACCTTCTCCTTCACCGCTCGCACAACAACTGTAACTAAATGTTGGAGGCGTCCACCACACGGGTGTATCTCCTTCTCCATCAAAACATTCTTCTGTCAAATCAGTTGGAGGGCAATTGTCTTTTGTTATTCCACACGTACTGACATCAGGCTCTGTTATTTCAACCGTTAGCGGACTTTGGGAAACACAATCATTTACATCTTTTGCATAAACAGTATAGATACCAGCTGAAAGTCCTTCGAAAATGCCTGTTGCATTAGAAAAAGTTATGTCATCTAAGCTGTAGCTGTAGGGTGGAGTTCCACCGCTCGCTTCAACTTTAAATGATCCATCGGTTCCTCCAATACATATTAGATCGTTGTGATAATCAGTTAATTCGGTTACAATTACATTATGAACAGTAACAGTAACAGGTTGAATATCAGAGCATCCTGATTCAGAATCAAAACCTTTGATATAATAGGTTCCGGCTGTCGCAGCTTCCGGTGTAAGGTATTGAATTGTTGCTGCTTCATCTTGCCAATAGGTATAAGTTAGACCTGTCGAACTTCCCGCAGTAATGGCAGGGTCTGTTAAGTCAACGGTATTTGGATAGCAAACTGGATCGGGCTGGTTAATGTCTAAATTTGTTGTGGTAAAACTTTTAGCTTCCAGAAATACACCCGCATCCCACTGTTGGTCGCTAATATCAGCCACAGCTAATTTAATGTGATAAATCTGACCTGCTTGTACTTGATGTGTCGCAGTCAATACAACTGTCATTCCATCAAATTGTGTTGCTAAAGAATTGTCACCTGCTGTGTAACTCTTCCCGCTTCCATTATCAATATAGAAGTTTTCATTAATGGCATAGCAAGGATAACTCCCTCTTTGATCCGAGTTATAATAGCTGGCATCAGTACTGGTAAATTCGTCATGGATATTACGAATAGCTACTTCAGTTCCATTTGAAAGTTTGGCCAGATTTACAGGTCCGCTGATACCAGGACCACTTAGAAAAAATCCGAAAGCATCGTTAAATTCAGAACAGGTCCATTCACGATATTCTTCAGAAGCAAATATATACTTAAATTCTAAAGTATTTCCGGCTGGTACAAAATCAAATTCCAATACAGCGGCATCATAAGACCGGTAACCTCCTGAAATGGTTTCCAAATCGGGATCACCCGCATTATCTTCCATTGCATCAGTTTTACTGGCCAGGTTATTTGGCCCTTCGGCTGAACTGATTTTACCGGTAGATAAAATCAAGCCCTCTTTCAGTGGGAAATCTGAATTGCCTTTATTGAAGTAGCCTAATTGTCTGTCTCCTGCAGTAGTAGACCAACTGTGGTTTCTCCAGCCATCAAAACCATATGATGTTCTACGGTAATAACCGAACTTCACGTTACTTGCATTCAGACATCCCGATACAAGAATGTTTTGGACAAGTTCATCCGGGGTGTAATTATTGTAGGTGCTATTTTCAGCAACCTCAATTGAGCCTGTGCTGGCTACTGCAGATTTTAAACTTAAAATTGAGGCAGACTTTGTCGTGAGACTTTTCTCTTCAGGTATTCTCTGAGGCACCTGTGCATTTAATTGAAATGCAATCAGAATAAATCCGAAGAAAAGAACAAGAGAATAATTTCGCTTGGGTAAATTTGTTTCCATATCGTTTTGTGTTAGTGTAAACTCGTTTGTTCAGTTCAAAGTGCTACATATGCGTCCATCTACGTTTAGATGAACTCGAACCGCTCTAACTCAAATCTGTAACTACTATGTTGATATGAAATTCTTGGAAAGATGAGAAATAACCCCTTATTTTTTATCTACCTTAAATTTCAAAATCTATTTTATGTTATGCAAATTATATTTAAATAACATAAAATACAAATGATTAATATAAGCTGTTACGTCCAAGTTGTGTTTCTTTTTTGTTTAGTACGTTCAATTTATTCTACTCAATTTTTGTGCCGATATTTGTAAGTGATTTATTATTAATTATTTGGTGATTGGTTTATGGTTGGGACGTTTCCTATTTGGGACAAATCTCTCCTAATTGGAAAATTCTAGAAACGTATAATAATTTCTGGTTTGAGTTTCTAAAATTGAATAAAAAAAGTACTTGAATAGTGGAAAGCTCGAAAACTTTTGTATTTATAATACCTGGTATTCATCTGACTTAGTAGACATAATTAGTTAATGAAAAATAATACGTAAACGATATTTATTACATTTACAATTCATCAGTAATCGTATAAAATTGAAACCGAATGATAACTAAACTCATCGCTTTTCTAGCATTCATTTTACTAATTTCATGTGAGTCTGTGCCAACTCCTGAGCCGATAAATCCTCTACCAACGGAGCGGCAATTAAATTGGCACAAGCTTGAATTTTACGCTTTTGTGCATTTCAATATGAATACTTTTACAAATATGGAGTGGGGAATGGGAAGCGAGAGCCCCGAACTGTTTAACCCCACCGAGTTGGATTGCCGGCAATGGGCACGTGTTTGCAAGAATGCAGGTATGAAAGGAATCATTTTGACAGCAAAACACCATGATGGTTTTTGTTTGTGGCCATCTGCTTATACCGAACATTCTGTAAAAAATTCGCCCTGGAAAAACGGGCATGGTGATGTGGTTCGCGAGCTGGCAGATGCATGTAAAGAATACGGATTGAAAATGGGGATTTATCTTTCACCATGGGATAGGAATCATCCGGATTACGGTAATCCTGAATATATTTCATATTTCGGAAATCAGTTGCGTGAATTGATGTCCAATTATGGAGATGTTTTTGAAGTATGGTTTGATGGTGCAAATGGTGGAACCGGTTATTACGGTGGTGCCAACGAAGAAAGAAGGATTGATCGAAAAACGTATTACGATTGGGAAAATACGCGGAAGATTGTTCGGGATCTTCAACCAAATGCATGTATGTTCAGCGATGCTGGTCCGGATATTCGCTGGGTAGGGAACGAAGAAGGTTGGGCCATGCGTACCAATTGGGCAGCAATTAAAAGAGATAATTATTATCCTGGCACTCCTGATTATGCTGATCTTCGTGAAGGGCAGGAAGATGGAACGCACTGGGTCCCTTCCGAAGTAGATGTTTCCATTCGTCCCGGTTGGTTTTATCATCAGTCGGAAGATCAACAGGTAAAAACCCTTCCACAACTTTTAGATATATATTATAATAGTATTGGAAGAAATGCTTCCTTACTTATCAATTTTCCTGTCGATACGCGAGGTCTGATTCACGAAAAGGATGCGGAGCAGATTCAGAAACTGGCAGATGCGATTCGAGCTGACTTTGCAGTTGATCTGGCAAAGGGAAAAAAGACTTCGGCAACAAATGTGAGAGGAAATTCCAGACAGTTCGATCCTAAAAATATAACAGACGATAATCCGGACACCTATTGGGCAACAGATGATGATGTACAACAAGCCTCGGTAACGATTAACCTTGGAGAAGAAACTGAGTTTAACCGTTTTCTGGCTCAGGAAGATATTCGCCTTGGGCAACGAGTTAAAGAATTTACATTGGAAGCTTTCATCGATGAGCAATGGACTGAAATTGCACATGAAACAACAATTGGGCGAAAACGTATTTTGCGTTTTCCGAATGTAAGCACCGATAAGTTGCGTTTTACAATTATCGATGCCAAAGCTTCTCCCGTTATTTCGAATATAAGTGTTTACAAGGCTCCAAAGGTTTTGGTCGAGCCTACAATTAATCGTTCAAAAGATGGCATGGTAACTATGTCGACATACGATAGTGGGCTTACTATATATTATACACTCGATGGTACTTACCCCGATTCTACATCTCAAGAATATTCCGAAAGTTTTCTTCTCGATAAAAAAGCGATCGTAAAAGCCATCGTTGTTGATCCTGAATCGAATAAAAAAAGTTCGGTTACCACTGTCAATCTCGACATTCCTAAAGCAAAATGGGAAATTGTCAAACCTAATCAGGAAAATGCAGCTGCAATAATTGATAGTGATGAAAATACAGCTTGGAGCACAGAAGGCGATAGCGCAAAAGATTTCATTATCGATTTGGGTGAAGAAGTAAGTTGTGCTGGTTTTAAATATCTTCCCGATCAGGGAAGATGGAATCCCGGAATCATTTTCAACTACGAATTTTATGTGAGTTCTGATGGAAGGAATTGGGGATCTCCGGTTTCGGCTGGTGAATTTTCAAATATTCAGAATAGTCCGGTTTGGCAAACACGTGAATTTAATCCGGCTCTTATTCGATATGTTAAATTAAAAGCATTGTCACCAGCTCTGGAAAATGGCAGAATTGGAATGGCAGAACTCGAAATCATTACAAAATAATATTATGCGCACATTTATACTACTATTAATAGTGTCGTTTTTTGTTGCCTGTAAAACTCAGGTTCACAAAGATAGTACGGCGGTAATAACATATAAGAACATCGAGAAACATATTGCCGAGCTTGCATCCGACAAATACAAAGGTCGGGCACCAATGACAGATGTTGAGCCACTGGTTCTAAATTATCTCGAAAGCCAAATGAAGGAAGTTGGATTGAAAGGTGCCAACAACGGAAGTTATTTCCAGGATGTTCCGATTTTAAGTGTGAAGTCGCGCTTATCGAACACGCTCGATTTGGAAACACCCTCAGGAAAACTCAGTTTAAAAAAGATGGATGAATACATCGCTTTTTCACAGAGGGTCGAACCTGAAATGTCGTTGGAAAGCAGTGAAGTTGTTTTTGCCGGATATGGAATTGTGGCGCCTGAGTTTAACAGAAATGATTTTGAAGGTGTAGACGTGAAAGGGAAAACCATTCTTGTATTTGTAAACGATCCGGGTTACGGAACTTCTGATGAATATTTTAAAGGAAATACAATGACCTACTACGGTCGCTGGACCTACAAATTTGAAGAAGCCGCACGACAGGGAGCCAAAGCATGTTTTATTATTCACGAAACCGGACCGGCAGGTTATCCATGGGGTGTGGTTCGGAATAACGGCGAAACCACAAAACTTTTCCTCGATTCAGAAAACGGTTATCGCGATCGTTGTTCTTTCGAAGGTTGGATAACAAAAGAATCGGCCGAGAAACTTTTTGAGGCATGTGGAACTTCATTCAGCGAAATGAAGCAAAAAGCGATCGACAAAGATTTTAAACCTTTTATTTTGCCTATGAAAGCGTCAGCAGCGATCAGCAGTACGTTTAATCGTGGAATTTCTAAAAATGTTTGTGGGTTAATACAAGGAAAAACCAAACCCAACGAGGTAGTGGTTTACACCGCACACTGGGATCACCTGGGCATTGGCAAGGCTATTAATGGTGATAGTATATATAATGGTGCTACCGATAATGCGAGTGCCGTTTCGTGGATGCTCGAAATTGCGCGCGCATTTACACATGCGCCACAACCCGAGCGATCGGTGTTATTTTTGGCAGTAACCAGCGAAGAATCAGGACTTCTTGGATCGGCTTATTATGCCGAACATCCGTTTTTCCCGATGAATAAAACAGTAGCCTGTATTAATACCGATGTCATTCTCTTTCTTGGAAGATTTAAGGATGTTACCATTACGGGTTTCGGACAGTCCGAGATGGACAATTTGCTGGGAGAGGAGGCACTGAAACAAAACCGATATATTACTGCCGATCCAAATCCCGAGAACGGAATGTTTTTTCGTTCCGATCACTTTCCGTTTGTAAAAAAGGGTGTTCCGGCAATTTTTGCAAAAGGTTACATCAACGCCGAAAAGTATGGTAAAGAAAAAACATTGGAGCTGATTTCAGATTATTGGGAGAATACTTACCATAAACCATCAGATGAATATCATGCCGAAAATGCAGATTTGAGTGGATTGGTGGAGGATGCTGAACTGTTTTATAATCTAGGAGCGAGGTTGGCAAATTCAGAATTGTGGCCTGTGTGGAAAGATGGGGCTGAGTTTAAAGCTGCTCGTGAAGCATCATTATCACAATAAGTTCTCCTGATATCTAAATCTCATTCAATCAATATTTTGAGCAATATACTTGTAATTAGTTAATAAAGACTTACTGATTTAATATCCTCTATATCAGTTAATTGAAATTATTAAAATGGAGGCAGGCACTATGATTAAGAAAGTTAACATTGTAATTAAATTTTTTTATTCTGAATGTCAGTGATTTAACTAAAAATTCTAATTTTTCTTTAAAAATAATGATTGGAATTTTTGGAAGATTAGAAAAGCTGCCTACATTTGCACCCGCTTTTACAGCGAAGTTCATAGAGGGAATGACAGACAGAAAAGATTTAATAAACAATCAACATAAGTTGTTTGTTATTTAAATCCTGAGGTGAAATAAATTTTTCGAAATTTTCAAAATATTTTTGCAAATTAGAAAAGATGTTTACCTTTGTCGCCCCGAAGAAAATGAACGGGGGGATGGCCGGGAAGGAATTGAAGGAGGAGAGAGGTCATCATGAAATAAAAAGCATCGTGAATGCCGGCAACAATGAACTGGAATCAGGAAAAGGATTGCTGGTTTTTTTACGGGAAAAAGTTCTTTAAAATTTTGAGCACTAAAAAAAAGAAGCAAGGTTTAACCAACTTTGTTGATTTCTGAGAGACAAGTAAACCTGGAGCGAAGGATATTTAAACTTTTTATATTTACAACGGAGAGTTTGATCCTGGCTCAGGATGAACGCTAGCGGGAGGCTTAACACATGCAAGTCGAGCGGGATCCCCTTCGGGGGTGAGAGCGGCGCACGGGTGCGTAACGCGTATGCAACCTGCCTTGTACAGGGGGATAGCCCATGGAAACGTGGATTAATATCCCATAGTATCATAGTTTCGCATGTTACTATGATTAAAGCTTCGGTGGTACAAGATGGGCATGCGTAGGATTAGCTAGTAGGTGAGGTAACGGCTCACCTAGGCGACGATCCTTAGGGGTTCTGAGAGGATTATCCCCCACACTGGTACTGAGACACGGACCAGACTC
>DAOPJR010000129.1:0-8049 GCA_035399765.1 Draconibacterium sp.
TAACTTGTTCGGTAACTTGTTCGGTAACTTGTTCGGTAACTTGTTCGGTAACTTGTTCGGTATCTTGTTCGGTAACTTCCCCGGTAACTTCCCCGGTAACTTCCCCAGTAGCTTGGTCGGTAGTTTTTATTTTTCTCCAAAGAACAGCCCTGAAAGAAGTTTCCTGCTTAAAATCCGGTTCTTCCAATCCAGCACCGATGCAGTTTTTCACCATATCAGGAATACCAGTACCCAGACGTTCTATGTAGCCGGCATAAAAAAGTGGTTCAGCAATCAGCGGATTGGCAGGGAAGGATTCGTGGTCTTTTTTAAGATCGGCAAGTGTTAATTGATGCGGCAGGCGTCCGGGATTCCAAATTTCTACCCGGTTACGAAAAACCATTACCTGCACTGAACCGGTGCTTGTATAGTCGCGGTGGGCAATGGCATTCACAATGGCTTCTGTTACTGCAGTGCGTGGGATTTCATATTTTACATCCACATCCACAGATTGGCTCCTGTCGCCAACATATACATCAATGCGTGAAAGAACAAAATCTACCGCCTGATCAACCAGTTGAAACACATCTCCTTTATATACCTGGTAGGATGGAATGGGTTTTTGTATCTCATTCCCATGAAAAAGGGCACACCTTACTTCTGAAGAAATAAAAAACCGTTGTGGTTCTTTTCCAAATAGCAGGATAGCCGCATTGGTGAGTTTATCATGTTTAATCAAATGCAAATGGGTAAGAATCTTTTCAAGCCGTTCATCCGGTGACAGGGGAAATCCTCTTTTTCTCCGGGCAGTTTCCACAAACCATTTTATACGTTCATTATCAATGTCTTCAATAACAGCTTCTTTGCAAATAGATGCATCAAACGGGCCTGTACGTATAAATTCTTTTTCTTCCAGAAATTCAACAAGAGCAGAATATACGGCTGTTTTGAGTTCACTAAGATCAGGAAACCTTTTACGAACCACAACCTCCTCCGCTTTTTTAATAAGTTTTTGTTCTTTGGGATGCCTCTCTTCATTTTTATGACTGCTGATAAAAATCAACCGGGTTTTGTGTTCAGTGCTTGCCAGGTCATATTCGTGTTCAGTGGGTGAAATTCCTTCCTTGTCTTCAAAACCATATTCTTTTCCAAAAATGCCAAGATAGATATCTGATTGCCGGAGTTCATCCAGGTAAGCTTCTGATGCACTTTTATCTTTTGCAGGTAAATTCTCAAAAATAAACACCTCAAAGAACCGTCCCAGCATAGCATCAGATATTATATAAGAAAACAGCATCTGCCTTTCGGTAGCAAATTCGGCTTGCACGCTGCTGATGAAGATTCTTTGTTTATTCATTTCACTTTAATTTCATAAACCTGAGAAGTGTCAATTCCGAAAATATCAATGATTTTCACAAAGATTTTATACGTACCTGGTTTTGGATACTCATAATCGGCCACAAGCCGGAGTTTGCGTTCCTGTTTGGTACGGTAGCTGGTCCAGCCGTTGTTGAAGGTGTCGTTCTGAAATTCAAAATCCACCGCCCAGTAGTCAATCCAGTCGCTCCATTTTTTTATGCTTTCTTTCACATCGGGTGGGATTAAGTCGGTATGCGGTATGACAAAGTCTTCCAGTTTCACTTTCGCTTTCAGTCCTTTGCTTTCTATTTCGGTTTTGAAATAGGCCAGTTCAAAAAACTTCACATCGCCTTTGCCGGCTGCCTGCGGGTCAATGGCATCCATGGGGATGATGCGGAGTTTAAGCCGGACACCCATTTGTTTTGCGACTTCCTGTATGGCATCGTTTAAGCCCATTTCCCATTCCCAGCCCAGTACATGGAGCTCTTTCTGTCCCATATCCTTGGTATCTTTCAGGGCATCGGTAACTTCCTGTATGGTTACCGGTGCATCCACAGCGCCAATGTACACCAGAGCATTGCCTTTTTTGCCGTGAATGTGCGAAGAACCAGCAATGGGCTCAGCTCCGTATAGCTTAAGAATAAAAGCAAGGTACTCGTACAATGCCTGCTTCTCATCTTTTTTGCCAAAAGCTTTTACCTGCCAGAACTGACGTTCATATTTACCGAGGTTTAGGATTTCAAAGGGTCTAACTTTCTTCCCATATTTTTTGCTCGTATCAGTTAAACTTTTACTGTGCTCAATCTCCAGCAGACGCTTGCGGGTGGTATGAATAGCATAACGGCCCAGATCAACACCTATCCATCTGCGGTTTAATTTTTCGGCAACAGATAAGGTAGTTCCTGAACCAGCAAAGAAATCTGCAACTAAATCTCCATCTTTTGAACAGGCAGAGATTATTCTAAAAGGTAATGCTTCCGGTTTTTGTGTAGGATAATCAACTCTTTCTTTTGAATTTCTAAATAGAGGAGTTATTGCCCAAACATCTCTCATGTTAGACATTTTGTACCATTGTCCCTTCAACCCACAAGTTGGACATCCAGCATCATCAATCTTTGCACCCAGTTCTTCTTTTGCAAAAGTTCGGTTTGCAAGTGTTGGGATATAAGTTTTTTCTTTCAATAAATTAAAAGTATATTTTGGAGATTTACTGTAAAATAAAATTGTGTCATGTTTCTTTGCAAAAAAATTATCAGAAACTCCTCCTGTCCTATATTCCCATATTATTTCGTTTACAAAATTATCAGTCCCCATTAACTCATCCATCATTATTCGAATTTGAGAACTTGTTCTATAATCAAGATGAACAAAAACAGATCCTTTGTCAGAAAGCAAATCTCTCATTATTACTAATCTCTCATACATCATTCTGTTGAATGAATCAGTACCTTCACCCCAAGTGTCACGATATGCTTTCTCCTCAATTATTGAATGGTCTTTATGAATATATTCTTCCTTTTCACCAATTTCAACATCAACCATAAAATTTGCCCCTGTAGCAAAAGGAGGATCAATATAAATCAGGTCAATTTTGCCGGCAAATTTTTCGAGCAGCGAGCTCATCACAAATTTGTTGTCACCCCAGATTAGTTTGTTTTTCCAGCCGTCTTCAAAGGTGTTACCTTCATCGCCTTTCCAGATATCGAAAAGAGTGGTTTGTTTTGGTGTTTCATCACCTTTTTCAACACGGGGTTCGTTAATACTCTCCACTATCTGAAAAGGATAGGGGCCAGGTTTTTCAACGGGTACGAGTTTGCCTTCATCATCGTATTTGCCACGCCAGACGAGTTCGGTTTTTTTGATGTCAATTTTGCTCATATTGTTACTTTATTTTGTTTCAATTCTGCAAAAGTGCTTAAAGTCACATTCCTTGCACACTTTTGTTTTATCGGGTTTGGTTTTAATTTCAAAATCTTTATTTATAATGCACTTTGCAACAGAGTCAAAGTGCTTTCCGGCAGCTTCAACCAGTTTTTCATCATAGTCAATTTCCATAAGGGCATCTTTGCGGTTATCCTCGGCAGTCCAGTAAATGTATAACCTTTCAGGATCTTTCTGATAACGTTCCTTCAGAATATGTGCATACACATGAAGCTGGTATCGATATTTTTCCAAAACAGCATCATTTTTCACAGGACGGGGCTGGCTCTTAAAATCCAGCACTTCCAGTTTATCATCTTTCCCCAACAAAAGATCAACTTTCCCATTAATAATGTAATCGTCCTTTTCGTAAGAAACATCTATTTCAGTTTCAATTACTCTTGATAGCAAATCCTTATTGTTCTGGAAATAATTTAAACAGTGCCGCAATGCTCCGTGTTTTGATTGTTCGGCAAGTGGACGATAACCATTTGCAATAAGCCCTTTGTAATTATTTTCAAAATCATCAGAAATGATTTTTTCGTTTACTTTTTCTTCGTCTATAATTCTGCGGTGAAGGTCTTCGATGGTTTGGTGAACTAAAGTACCAAATAATAACTGTCCGGAACGGCTGGGTGTAAAATCATATTCTTTGTAAAAAAGATATTGCCTTGGACAGGTTTCGTAAATATTGATATGTGAAGTAAGCGATAGTGATTTTTTAGGAACATAGGGGTCTTTTGATTCAAATCGTTGGGCTTTCAGTGTTTCCTTTTTAACGTGAGGCCATTGGTCAAGCCCTTCCCAAACAGAATCAAAAATATCCTTTGGTTCTCCACTGCTTGACAGTACCAGAATTTTCTGAGGTCTTGAGAAAGCTACATAAAACAGGCGTGCATGGTCAAACTGAGTAATCCGGTTTTCCGGTTCAAATACTGCCCTTGTATAAAAGGGTGAAAGGAAACGGTCGGTTTGCTTATTCACGCTATACTGTTTATCCAAAGAACTAACAACCACAACAGGAAATTCAAGACCTTTAGACTGATGGATGGTCATAATCTGAACATAACCCTTTGGAATAGGATTGTTTTCATCTTCATACTCGTTCTGTCCTGTATTAAAAAGAAGATTAAAAAAACTGTTGAAAAGGCGGTATTTGGCGGCAACCTTATTCTTTGCATTAATGAGCGGAATATGATAATAAGTCATGTACGAACTGATAAGTGAAGAAAACTGCGATAGGTTTCTGGCAGCATTTTCATCTTTCAGATATTGGCTGAAAGGGGCATAAGCAAAAAGTTGGTAAGGAATATCAGAGGGAAGTTCATCAAGACTTTCTTTGTCCTTTAAGGCATTGATTTTTTCGTTCATCAGCCGGATATATGCACCCAAAGGATTTGAAGCATATTTGCCCAGAAGCTGGATTCCTTCGTTTATAATTTCCTTGTGTGAGTAATTATCAAGGTCACTGCCAACAAACTCGAATATCAAGGCATAGCAAGCAATTAAAAGTTTAATCTCTTCATTTTCGAAATATGCTTTTGCCCGAGGACAAAATGCTTTTATGTTCTTTTTGTATAGTGCAGTAATGAATGGCTCGCTGTGTTCCAATTTCACACTTCGCAATAACAAGGCAACATCACTGGGGTCGTTTATTACTTTGTTTTTTAGTAAATACTCTATCATGTCAGCAAAACGTTCGGCTTCAGCTCTTGCAGTATCGGCCCAAATACAAAACACAGCCGGGTAGTCAGGCGAGACTGTTGAGTTTGCAGGAATTACTTCTTTGCCAGGATACCGGAAAGGAACTTTACCTTTCGGATTTGTCCAGTCAATCTGCTGCATGAATGCATTGTAATGTTCAATAATAGTTTCATGGGAGCGGAAGTTTTCAAGTAATTTTATTCTTCTGCATTTTTTAAAATGTGTTTCAAATTCAAGAATATTACGAACTGTAGCTCCTCTGAACCGATATAATGCCTGGTCTTCATCTCCGACAACTGTAATGTTATTATGCGGTTTGACCAGCGTTAAAGCAATTTGCTCCTGTATGAAATTTGTATCCTGATACTCGTCAATAAGCAAGTATTTGATTTTACCGGCAATTTTATCTCTGGTTGTTTTATTCTTTAGCAGTTCATAGAAAATCCTTTGTTGAAAGGAAAAATCAATCCGATTGTTTTCAAACATCAGGTCACGATAACTTTTGTATGATTCTCCAAGTTGTTGCAAGAAATCATCTGAGGATTCTGTTAAATCATCAGGATCTATGATCTCTTCAGTAATCTTATCATAAAAGTTTTTGATACGACCAATCGTATCCCATTTGCCTTTCCATCTGCCGAAATATTTCTCTCCATCATGAAAAGGTTCAATAATAGTTTCAAAATGCTCATTAATAAACAGGGAGCAAGTAAGATCGTCAAGTACGGTATAGTTTTTCTTGAGAGGTGTTCGTTTAATAAAAGCATTGTTGAAGTTGTTGCATATACCATGTATCGTACCGGTAATTAGTTCATGCAGATTTATTTTTTCGCCTAATCTTTTAGAGAATAAACTTAAACGGTCACGCAATTCAAAAGCTGATTTTTCAGTAAAAGTAGTCAGTACAATTTCTGATGGTTTTGCTTTTCCGGAAAGAATCAAATACAAAGTCCTTAAAACAAGAGTGTATGTTTTTCCGGTGCCGGGACCGGCAATAATTAATGTCGGACCATCAGTTTCAAAAACTGCTTTTTGCTTCTCTTTATCAGAGCCAAGTCCAAAAGTTTCGATAAATTTCGTTTGCAGATCTGTCATACTTTAAATGAGCTTATTTTCTTTGAAACTGAAATACTTATCCTCGGCTACAATGATATGGTCATAAATCGAAATATTCAGAACTCTGGCAGGAATTTCAATAGCTTTTGTAATTGTAATGTCTTGTTCTGATGCCTGTGGATTTCCGTTTGGATGATTATGCAGGAGTAAAATCGAACTGGCTCCGTTTTTTATCGCTTTTTCAATTACTTGTTTTGGATAAACAAGGGTTTTGTCAGACAGCCCTTTTGAAATCAGGTTTTCTTTTATTATAGCCTGTTTGCTGTCGAGTGAAATCATCCAGAATTCCTCGTTTGGTTGAAATCCAAGTTTTGCTTTACAGTAGCCTATTAGTTGTTCTTTTGACTGTGTAACCGGTAATTGCTCTGCTTGTTGCTTATAATAGAGCAGAGAAACCTCTTTAATGAATTTACGAAGTGCAAGAGCTTTATCCTTGAAAAAAGGAATCTGACTTAATTCTTTCTCATCAGCATCAAAAAAACCTTTAACAGAACCGAATTTATCAATTGCTTCTTTTGCTGCCGGTTTTACATCTTTTTGAGGAATTACAAATGTGAGAAACAACTCAATTATTTCATAAGGCTGTAAACCGCTTATTCCTTGCTGAATAAAACGATCCCTTAACCGGCTCCGATGATCAAGATAATGTGGTTTATCTATGTTGCTTTTTTCTTTCATAAATTAATCTTCACAATGCAAATTACCAATATCTATAATTAAGGTAGTTAACTAAACTTCGATACTTAGCTTCAAAAATAATAGGTTTCAGCAGTTTTTGAGGTGTAATTACATTGTATTTCTCAGTAGCTTTAAGTTGCGACTTCCACGCTTCTTCAATTCCTGATTGAACCATGTCAGGTGCCGGAACCTGATAACGAAGATTCAAATTATTTTCAGGAATCACATCAAAATGCAACCAATCATCGGCTTTAAATTCATTCGCATTATTTTTTGTCATTTGCCATGCCAACAAGGTTTGTCGCATGATTTGATAAAACGGTTCGTAATATAAATTGTCAATACTTACTGTCCTTTTTATAGGCGAGTCTTTATCATCAATCAGGGCATCATATCTGTTTTTTCTTGTTGCTCCGCTTGACCCTTCCGACTTATCAGATTTTGAATAAAGTTCCGTGTATTTCCATTCAATTAGAACCTGAATTTTCTTTCCATTCTTTAATATACCTGTCATCATCGCATCAACCGAAGTACAGTTAGCCCCTCGCGTTTGTTCTTTACCTTCTGCAACTTCTCCAAGATAGCTTTGTATGCTTACCACTTCAAAGCCAATATACCCACCTTCAAAGTCAGGACATACCTCTACGAAGTCAGGGTTTTGATTTTGCAAAACCATTAAAGCAGCATCCTTGTCATTTCTCAAAAAAAACAAATGATTTACACATGAAACCTGCGAAGATAAAAGATGACCAGATGGTTCTGTTGAACCTGGCCACCAAACTATTTTATTGTCGGAAAAATATTTAATGGCTTCCTTTCGGATTTTTGTCCATAAATTTTTCTCTGCATCAAATAAAACAAACGGGTATTTTACTTTTAGATGCTCACCATTGCCGGGGTCATTGAAGAATTCATCTCTGATTCTCAGGGCTTTTTCACGTTCGGATTCTCTATAATTCATAATACTTTATTTCAATGATGTTTCTTCTGTGGGTCGGCAAGATTGCACTCTTTGACAAAGCTTTGGTCTCAGCGCTGGCTTGTGGGGCTTTGGCAATGTGTGCAATGAGGGTCGGCAGAATTTCAAAATTTTTGTGCGGTAGGTAAAAAAAATTAAAACACATTAGGGTCGGCAATGAGTGTCGGGTTATTTGTCTGTCAGTTTCGTTTTTCATTCCAAGTTTAATATTCATTTTTCATTGTCAATTTGATGTGTCGCTGTCTTTTTCCCGCTTGTGCATAACGTTTTGGCGCTTGGCGCAGTGGCGGATTTCGGAGCACCAAACTGTCAAT
>DAOPJR010000130.1:0-3646 GCA_035399765.1 Draconibacterium sp.
AAAAACCGCCCAAAGTCAATTGACGATGAGCGGCTTGATCTATAATAAACGGTTTTTTTATTCTTCTACCACTTCAGGTGTTGAATAATCCATGGCTGCCATACGTTTGTATGAATTGTAACGCCATTTTGCATTTACTTCAGCAGCAGTAAACAGTTCGTCAGCATTTGCCGGGAACGATTTCTTCAATGAAGTATAACGCACCTCACCATTCAGGAATTCCTGGAATTTGCTCCAATCCGGTTCTTTGGAATCAAGCTGGAACGGATTCTTTCCTTCGGCTTCCAACAGCGGGTTGAAACGATACAGGTGCCAGTATCCGCTTTCAACAGCTTTTTTCTCTTCTTCCTGAGATTTACCCATGCTGGCACGCAAACCGTGGTTGATACATGGCGAGTAAGCAATAATCAGTGAAGGACCCGGATAGGCTTCTGCTTCTTTCAGTGCTTTGAAGTATTGAGTCTGGTTGGCACCCATTGCCACTTGTGCAACGTATACGTAACCATAGCTCATCATCATGGCACCGAGGTCTTTTTTACGGATTTTTTTACCCGATGCAGCAAATTTAGCAACCGCACCAACCGGAGTTGATTTGGAAGACTGACCACCCGTATTTGAATACACTTCGGTATCCATTACAAGCACGTTCACATCTTCGCCACTGGCCATTACATGGTCGAGACCACCGTAACCGATGTCGTATGCCCAACCGTCACCACCAAATACCCAAATTGATTTCTTAACCAGGTATTGTTTCAGTTTAGTGATTTCTGTAGCATAAGTACTGTTGCTGCCTTTAATAGCCGCTAAAACTTTATTGGTTGCCACAACTGAACCGTCGGCATCGTTTTTCTTTTCAATCCATTCGGCAAACGCTTCTTTTTCAGCATCACTTGCACCATTTGAAAGCGCCTGAGTCATGATATCTGCAATACGGTTGCGTTGAGCGCTTACACCTTCAGCAAAACCAAAACCATATTCGGCATTGTCTTCGAACAATGAGTTTGCCCATGCAGGACCGTGACCCGATTGTTTGTGTTTACAATATGGAGTTGAAGGAGCTGAACCACCATAGATGGATGAACATCCGGTAGCATTGGCAACCATCATACGTTCTCCGTACAATTGAGTGATCAGCTTGATATATGGAGTTTCACCACAACCGGCACAAGCACCCGAGAACTCGAAAAGTGGCTGTGCGAATTGCGAATTCTTAACTGATTTGGTTTTGTCAACTACAGTTTCCTTAACAGTAACTTTCTGATCCATGTAGTTCCAGCGTTCGATTTCAGCCTGTTGAGTTCCAAGCGGTTTCATTACCAACGCTTTTTCTTTTGAAGGACAAACATCGGCACAGTTACCACAACCGGTACAGTCGAGAACTGAAACCTGGATACGGAAATTCAGTCCACCAAACATTTTTGAAGGAGTAGCCACGCGAACTTCAGTTCCTGCCGGCGAAGCATCCACTTCTTCTTCGGTCATCAGGAATGGCCGGATAGCAGCGTGAGGACAAACATATGAACACTGGTTACACTGGATACAGTTGTCAGCCTGCCATTCAGGAACGTTAACAGCAATACCACGTTTTTCGTAAGCGGCTGTTCCAAGCGGGAACTGACCATCTTCAGCACCAACGAAAGTGGAAACCGGAAGATCATCACCTTGCTGAGCATTGATCACGTCCACAACGTTCAAAATATATTCCGGACGATTACTTTGGCCGTTTTCTTTGCCAACTTTAATGTCTTTCCATTCTTTCGGTACAGCTACTTTTACCACGTTCTTACCACCTGCATCAACAGCAGCAAAGTTCATATTTACAATGTGTTCACCCTTCTTTCCGTACGATTTTACAATGGCTTTTTTCATTTGGTCAACAGCCATTTCATAAGGAATTACACCGGTGATTTTAAAGAATGCAGACTGCATGATGGTGTTGGTACGTGTTCCCAAACCAATTTCTTCACCCAGTTTTGTACCGTTGATGATATAGAAGTTGATTTCTTTTTCTGCCAGGTACTTTTTCATTTTATCCGGCAGTTGGTTTTTGGTTTCTTCTTCATCCCAAATGGAATTGAGAAGGAAAGAACCGCCTTTCTTCAAACCTCTAAGAACATCGTATTGGTTGATGTATGCAGGAACGTGACAAGCCACAAAGTCAGGTGTGGTTACCAGGTAAGTCGAGCGGATTGGTTTGTCTCCAAAACGCAGGTGAGAACAGGTAAAACCACCCGATTTTTTTGAGTCGTACTGGAAATAACCCTGGCACGACTTGTCGGTTGCGTCACCAATAATTTTAATCGAGTTTTTATTTGCACCCACTGTACCATCTGATCCCAAACCATAGAATTTAGCTTGGTAAGTACCTTTCGGTGTCATGTCAACTTCTTCTTTCATTGGAAGTGAAGAGAAAGTTACGTCATCAACAATACCAATGGTAAATGAATTTTTAGGCTCGTTCATTTCCAGATTTTCGTAAACCGAAAGAATCTGTGAAGGAGTTGTATCTTTTGATCCCAGACCGTAGCGTCCGCCAACAATTACCGGAGCGTCTGCTTTTCCGTAGAAATGTGAACGGATATCCAGGTATAATGGTTCTCCGGCAGCTCCCGGCTCTTTTGCACGGTCGAGAACTGCAATGCGTTTAGCTGATTTTGGCAGCGCTTCCATAAAATGTTTTGCCGAGAATGGACGGAACAGGTGTACCGATACCAAACCTACTTTTTTACCCTGGGCTGCCAGGTAATCAATTGTTTCTTTGATGGTTTCAGTTACTGAACCCATTGCGATGATCACGTTTTCAGCGTCAGGAGCACCATAATAATCGAACGGACGGTATTTCCTTCCTGTCAATGCACTTACCTGATCCATGTAATCGGCTACGATATCCGGAACAGCTTCGTAATATTTATTTGCAGATTCTTTGGCCTGGAAGAAGATATCAGGGTTCTGAGCAGTACCTCTGGTTACCGGGTTTTCAGGATTTAATGCTCTGTCTCGGAAAGCCTGAAGAGCATCCTGGTCAACCATTGGAATCATATCTTCCATTTCGATAGCTTCAATTTTTTGAATTTCGTGTGAAGTACGGAACCCATCGAAGAATGCCAGGAATGGAACCCGTGATTTCAGCGTAGCAAGATGAGCAACACCAGCCAGATCCATTTCTTCCTGTACCGAGCCCGAAGCCAACATGGCAAATCCGGTTTGGCGAGCTGCGTAAACGTCACTGTGGTCTCCAAAGATTGAAAGTGCATGACCAGCTACTGCACGCGCACTTACATGGAATACAGTTGGGAGTAACTCCCCTGCAATTTTATACATATTCGGGATCATCAGTAATAATCCCTGAGATGCAGTGTAAGTTGAAGTGAGCGCACCTGATTGCAGTGAACCATGCACAGCGCCTGCAGCACCAGCTTCACTTTGCATCTCGGCCAAACGAACCGGGCGCCCAAACATATTTTTCTTACCGAAAGCAGCCCACTCATCCACATACTCTGCCATGGTTGATGATGGGGTAATAGGATAGATACAAGCCACTTCGCTGAACATGTAACTCATATACGCGGCTGCGTAGTTTCCGTCACATGTGATGAATTTTTTTTGTTTTGCCATCTTATTTAATAGTTTTTGAAATTATTTT
>DAOPJR010000130.1:3746-7994 GCA_035399765.1 Draconibacterium sp.
CTAGTATAAAAATCCAAAAAGCCACAGAGGGATTTTATTTCCTTCACCTACCTCAATTACATCCGATGCGGCATATATTTCGCCCTTCGATTCCAGTTTTCTTCCTCCTACATTGAATTTGTATTTCCCGTCGACACAGAAATCAGCAACCGGTGATTTTGCCAGTTGATGTTTGTACCCTACCTGGTTGTAAAAGAACGTAAGCCGCATAGTTAAACTGTCGGTATTATTCGGTGCTATGGCATACAACAGGTTGGTGTTGTGCATGTACACCTGGTCCGGCTTTTTCATCTGGTCGTCATCGCCGTTTCCGTTCGAATACAACAGGTTAATTAACCTTGCATTCTTCAGGTATTTCAGGTAATTCATGATGGTTGCCCGCGACGTTTCAACTGAGCTCGCTAATTTACTCACATTCGGAGTAAAAGGCGTTTCCGAAGCAATGATATGCAACAGCTTTCTGAGTTTTGCGAGGTATTTAAATTCAATCTGATTGATATATGGCACATCAATCTCGAGCGCCAGATTCGTATTCTTTAAAAGCTTATTGATGTAGAAATTGGGATCATCCATGTAATAAGGGAAATATCCGTGTTTCAGGTAATCATCAAAATAGGCCAGTGGCCGAACTTCAGATACGATTTCTTTCGAAATCTCGATATGGTTTTCAATTATTTCTTCGAAAGTATAGGTCTTGAAATCTTTTCCTGCCTGATGATTCAGGTATTCGCGGAAAGAAAGCCCTTCCAGATGATAAATTTTGGCAATCCCTTCTAAATCAGGATTATTTTCTGTGATTCGCAAGACTGGCGAGGAGGTAAAAATAATCTTCAGCTCCGGAATCTCATCTACACATTTTCTCAGATCTTCCGACCATTCCGGATATTTTTGAATCTGGTCGAGTATTAAAACTTTGCCACCTCTTTTTGCGAACTCGTCGGCAAATGAGCTGATTTTACGTTTGGTGAAATAGAAATTATTCAGATTGATGTACAGCACATCGTTGCTATCCGCAAAATTTTGTTTGATGTAATCGAGCAGAAAAGTTGTTTTTCCAACTCCTCGAAATCCTTTAATACATATTAACTGCTCATTCCAGTCAATGGTATCCATCAACTCACGTTTGATGGTATCCTTTGGACTGTTTAATAAAGATCGGTGTATTTGTTGAAAAAATTCCAATTTGTATTCGTTCTAAGTTACGAAAATTATCTTTTTATGCTATCTGCACATAGCAAATTTACGATTTAAATGTCGATTTTAATACCTGTTTTTATATCCCAGGTGCTGATTTACATATTCATTAATGTAGGCTTAACCTTATACCAAACCAGAGAAACCCATGAATGCCATAGCAAGAATTCCAGCGGTAATCAGTGCTATCGGAGTCCCTTTCAATCCTTTCGGAACATCCTGCAAATCGAGGTGTTCGCGGATTCCTGCAAACAAGGTAAGAGCCAAACCAAAACCGATAGCATTAGAAATAGCAAATACTACACCTTCGAGCAAATTAAATTCGTTCTGGATAGTTAGAATAGCCACTCCCAAAATTGCACAGTTGGTTGTAATTAACGGAAGAAAAATTCCGAGTGCCTGGTATAATGGCGGACTTACTTTTTTTAATATGATCTCAACCAGTTGAACCAATGCAGCGATTACAAGGATAAAGGCAATGGTTTGTAAGAAAGCCAATCCGAAGGCATCCAGAATGTATTTCTGAATCAAATAGGTTACGATTGTTGCCAGAGTCATAACAAAAGCTACGGCTCCTGCCATTCCCATAGCAGTTGAAAGTCGTTTGGAAACTCCCAGAAAAGGGCAGATTCCCAGGAACTTCATTAAAACAATATTGTTGACTAATATGGCGCTAAGTACAATTACGAAATAGTTCATCTTATTATAATTTTATATTTTTCTGGTATAAGATGGAACTCGTCCCTCCGTCAGCAGACGGATTTGGACTCGTTTCATTTTCTATCCTCCTTACCTCTTTTTCAGCCGGTTAATTAAAGCGATTAAATATCCCAGAACAATAAAAGCACCTGGGGCCAGTACAAACACCAGTGTTACAAAGTTCTCGGAGTACAGTGTGATGTTAAAAATCTTACCACTACCCAATATTTCGCGGATACTTCCAAGTAGTACCAAAGCAAAGGTAAATCCAAGCCCGATTCCCAAACCGTCGATGGCTGATGAACCAACGTTGTTTTTTGAAGCGAATGCTTCGGCACGTCCAAGTACGATACAGTTCACCACGATAAGCGGGATAAACAGACCTAAACTTTTGTAAAGTGCGGGAACAAAAGCCTGCATTAACAGCTGAACCATAGTTACAAAAGCTGCTATAATTACAATAAATGCAGGTATTCTAACTTTATCAGGAATCACACCTTTTACCAGCGCAATAACCATGTTCGACATCATCAAAACAAAAGTTGTGGCAAGTCCCATCCCCAGCCCGTTAATAGCGGAAGATGTAACACCAAGCGTAGGACACATCCCGAGTACCAGTACAAATACCGGGTTCTCTTTAATAAATCCTTTTGTAAAATTTTTCCACTGATTCATAGCATGTCATTATTGGCCGGTGTTACCGGTGTTTTCTTTCTTCTCTTTCTCATAAGCAGTGTATCCTCTACGCAAGGCATCAAGAAAAGCTCTTGATGAAATGGTAGAAGCTGTAATCGCATCAATTTGTCCACCATCTTTTGAAACATGAAAATCGGTGGTTTCCGGGTTTTTCCCGATTACATCCTGATTCGGTTTTTCAGAATTCTTAAACCAGGTATCCATCTTCGAACCCAATCCGGGAGTTTCAGCATGTTCCAACACTGAATATCCGGAGAAGTTTCCATCTTTATCAATCCCTGCCATTATCGAAATGTAACCACTAAACCCGGTTCTGGTGTAAGTTTTAACAGCTGTACCGACCAATTCCCCACTTTTATATGCAGGAAAGAGTTCAATACTGTCGCCTCCTGCTTCGCTTAGTACTTTGTAACTTTGGCCAAGATCATCAAAGGCCGGAAGTACCTGTGTAATTGCTTCGGTCTGAGCTTTCAGTTTGGCAACTTCAATAGGTCCTTTGGTTAAATCGTAAACATATCCCAATGCAGCGGCTGCAATTCCGGTAACCAAAACAAGGGTTACCAGCATATTTACAAATGTCGATTCACGTTTTGCCATCTTACTTTCCTCCAAAACGTTTAGGTTTAATATAATAGTTCAGCAGCGGTGTAACCGCATTCATGATCAGAATAGCAAACGAGATACCTTCGGGATAAGCGCCAAACATGCGGATGCTGATGGTTATTACCCCAATCCCGATTCCGTAAATGATTTGGGCTTTCGGAGTCATTGGCGAAGTTACCATGTCGGTTGCCATAAAGATGGCTCCCAGCATTAAACCACCTGTTAGAAGCTCATAAGCGGGGTTTACATAAATTTCAGGATTAATCATCCAGAAGATACCTGATATAACGGCAACGGTCATAATTATCGATACAGGAATATGCCAGGTGATCACTTTTTTCCATAGCATGTAAAGACCACCCAAAATGAGTAAAACCGCCGAAATCTCTCCTAGTGAACCACCAATATTTCCCAAAAGCATGTCTTTCAGATGTGGAAGTCCTGGAATGTCAGAAATGGGCGTTCCATTTTTCAATCCTTCTTTTATCAGGCTCAGCGGAGTAGCTGCAGTAACTGCATCAATTCCGGACTGATTATTTACCGGCCATGAAGTCATGTGAACCGGGAAGGAAATTAATAGGAAAACACGACCAACCAGGGCCGGGTTGAAAATGTTGTTCCCCAATCCACCAAACGAAAGTTTTCCAATTCCCATGGCAGCGATTGCACCTATAATGATAATCCACCAGGGCAGGTTTGCAGGTACGTTAAATGCCAGCAAAATCCCTGTGATCAGTGCAGATCCGTCGGTTACACTCGGTGTTACTTTCAGCAAGTATTTCTGAATTAGATATTCGATTGCGATACAGGCCGCTACCGCGATCAGGGTGACACAAAGTGCATCCAACCCAAAAACAAATACCGACCAGGCCAGCGCTGGAATCATCGCATAAACCACCCGGTACATGATCTTTTGAGTCGATTCGCTCGAATGTACGTGTGGTGAAGGCGAAACTGTTAATAATTTACTCATTATGAAGTCAATGTTTAAATCTCAAAATTCAATAATCAAATCTCAAATAATTTCCAATCTTCAATATTCAAGCTCCAAATGTT
>DAOPJR010000131.1:0-7871 GCA_035399765.1 Draconibacterium sp.
ATTTTATAAAAAATTCTGTTTTTTTTTCTTAATTTTATATAGCAGTTAAAATACAAATCGTCTAATCAACTGATATGAAATCAGATTAAAGACTCCTTAGCATTTACACCGCTCAAAAATCACAAAGCCATAATTAACCAATGTTCTTTTATTAATCATTTGGTTCTAAACATATGAATAAAAGGTACACACTTGAGAACCTGCTCATCTTTGGCGAAAAAATCATCTACGCGTTAATCGTTCTGTTTTTATTTGTTGGGGCCTTTCTGCTGGTTTACGACGAAATCATCACCATTTTTAGCTATTCAGTGGAAGCAAATGGCATCCAAATTATCATCGAGATTATTTCAAAAACATTGTTATTGTTAATGATCATCGAGATACTGGTTACAGTACGAATATCCATTAAAGAACACACGGTATGTGCCGAACCCTTTTTTATAATCGGGCTGATTGCTTCCATACGGCGAATCCTCATCATCAGTGTTGAAACAGCCTACATGCACGAATACTTTAAGCAGTACATGATAGAAATTGGAGTACTGGTGGGTCTTTCACTTGCCTTTGTTGTTTCCATTGCTCTGCTTCGAAGATCAAAAACCAAATAAAATCAAATCTTATGGACTTTCAATCGCTTATTCCTACGCCCGACACCATTCCGGCACCAGCGTGGGTATTTATCATTCTCGAACAGCTTTTGTTTTTGCTCCACATTATTCTGGTAAACGCTGTGTTAGGTGGAGCACTCATTGTTCTGGCCAAACGTTTAAGCGGAAAAGACGATGAGCACGTGAATATCTGGCACATGCCGGTAGCAAAAAAACTACCCGTCATGATTGCCCTCGGGATCAACATGGGAGTTCCTCCCCTGCTCTTTCTGCAGGTGGTTTACGGGAACCTGTTTTATTCCAGTTCGGTATTAATGGCTATTTACTGGATATTGATCATTCCTTTGCTGATTTTGGCGTATTACGGAACCTACATTCACATTTTCCGCTATGGAAAATCGCCGTGGTTCTCCAAACTTTCGTTGCTCACTGCTGTAATCCTGATTTTATACATCGGGTTTATGCTCGTAGCCAACAATGCGCTAATGGAACAGCCCGAAAGCTGGACTGCCTATTTCAATCAGCGTGAAGGAAGTGTCCTGAACCTATCCAATCCGGCTTTCTTCCCGCGTTATTTCCACTTTATTACAGCTTCGGTTGCCATAGGCGGACTTTTGTATGCCTTTGTATATACCTACCAGGCAAATGTGGAAAACAAGGAAGAAAAGATAAAATTCGCGTTAAAGATTTTTGCTATTGCAACTGCAATACAAGTGGTAGTAGGTTTCTGGTATCTGCTGTCGATTCCGCAAGGCTTTATTCAGCAGTTTATGGGTCAGAACCTGTTCGCTACCCTCTTCCTGATGCTTGGAATTCTGGCTGGTATAGGTGCACTTGTAACCGGTTTTCTTGGGAAATTCAGACCAACCGTTATTCAAATTCTTATCACATTGGTAGCCATGATCATCACCCGATATAACCTGCGAATGATGTACCTCAGCGACAACTTCAAAACCAGTGAATTACAGCTCGCTCCGCAGTATGGAGTGCTGGTGTTATTCCTGGTAATTTTACTAATAGGCCTAGGGGTTATTTATTACATGCTGAAAGCCGGTTTTAACAAAAGTGAAAGGAGGGCATCATAATGAATTATCCGATTTGGGAACTATACAATCTGAATAGCGGAACACTGGTTGCATTAATTTCAACCATTCATGCTTATGTAGCTCACCTTGCAGTGGGCGGAGGTTTATTTTTATGGCTTACTGATCTAAAGGCAGTACGTGAAAATGATCCGATTGTTGCTAGTTACGTTAAAAAACACACCTGGTTCTTTCTTTTGCTAACCATGGTTTTTGGAGGAGTCAGCGGAGTTGGTATCTGGTTTATAATTGCACTGGCCAACCCGGCCGCAACCTCGGCACTCATCCATAACTTTGTTTTTGGCTGGGCCATTGAATGGGTGTTTTTCATTGGCGAAATTGTAGCCCTTTTGATTTATCATTACCGTCACGACCAGATGAAACAGAAAGACAGGCTCATGGTAGCATTTCTTTATTTCCTGTTTGCATGGTTAAGTATGGTAATCATTAATGGCATTCTTTCGTTCATGCTTACCCCGGGAACATGGCTTGAAACCAAAGGTTTCTGGGATGGTTTTTTCAACCCTACCTTCTTCTCTTCCCTGTTTTTCCGAACAACAGCTTCTGCTATGATTGCCGGATTATTCGGCTATATCACCGTAGTGTTCTCGAAAAATGAAGAACTACGAACCAAGATGCTTAAATACTGTACCAAGTGGCTTTTGTTCCCTGTGCCACTAATCATTTTAGGTGGAATCTGGTACTACTATTCTGTGCCCGAATCGATTCGTATTACCACTTTTGAGTTAAACGCACAATCGAAACTCGTTGTCACCATATTCATAATTACTTCTGTACTGATCTTTGTGGCTGGTATTTTTTATTCGTTGCGTACTTCACCATTGATTCAACGTGTATTAGTGATTGTTTTTGTACTGATCGGCTTAGGTTGGTACAGCAGTTTCGAATACCTGCGTGAATACGCCCGTAAACCATACATCATTTACGGATACATGTATTCCACCTCGATACATAAAAATGATGTGGCAGCCATGAATGCCGACGGAGTATTAAAACACGCCAAGTGGTCAACGATAAAAGAAGTTACCGACGAAAACGAGTTGCAGGCAGGTCGTGAGATTTTTCACCTCGAGTGCCTGGCCTGCCATACCATTGGAGGTGTTAAAAACGACATTATTACCAGAACGAAGAACTTCACATATATGGGGATGATTTCACAGCTGTACGGACAGGGAAAAGTGTTGAATTATATGCCTGAATTTGTTGGGACACAACGCGAAATGGAAGCACTGGCCGCCTACATCACTGTTGAACTGAATGGGAAAGAGAAAGTAACTGCTTTCCCAAAATTTGATCCTAATGCTGAAGACAACGAAATACCGCCTTTTAACAACATGAATGATGAATATGTATTACTCGCGTGGAACGACCTGGGAATGCATTGTATTTCAGACAGTGATCCGTGGTTTATCTTTCTTCCGCCTGCCAATACACTGGAAGCTCAGTTGATTAAACGCGGCAGCAAACCGGTACTGATAAAAGAAGGTGTAGAAATCAAATACCATGTTGCAGAAGGATATGAGAATCCTTCTGATCATGTACTTTTCTGGGATTATGCCAAATCATATTTTGGGGTTCAGCCCGAGAAAAATATTGGTCTTGCCGGAAACGGACTGACCGGAACCTTCAAGTGGAACCCGGACAGAAACGGATATATTGCCGAAATGATCCCTGTAACCCCATACAAAGATGACGGAACGTATAATCCATACCCCCAATTCTATATCGATGCCGTTGATGCCACAACCGGTAAAGTTCTTGCATCAACAAAAGCAGTTGCTCCGGTATCAACTGAAATGGGTTGCCGTAACTGCCATGGCGGTGGCTGGCGTGTTAACAACACTTCAGGAGTCGCCGATGAAACAGCCATCAACATTTTGAAAGCACACGACAGGATCAGTGGGACTAGTCTCTATCAGTCGGCACTGGATGGTAAACCTGTTCTATGCCAAAGTTGCCATGCTGACCCGGCTATCGGTGCACCCGGACAAGAAGGCCACAACAATTTCTCTACCGCAGTACATGGCTGGCATGCCAATTACATGTATGTTCAGGGAGGAAATGCCTGTGCGATGTGTCATCCGGCACAACCGGAAGGGAATACGCGTTGTAATCGTGGCATTCATGCCCAGGCAGGAATGAATTGTACCGACTGCCATGGAACCATGAGCGATCATGCAACTGGCCTGCTGAATGCACAAAACAATACCCGCAGCAGTGGCAGGTTGGGTAAAAATCTGCAGACAACTGCTCCCGATATTAAATCAAGAATTCCTTGGGTACAGGAGCCTCAATGCACAGCTTGCCATAGTAGTTTCCAACAACCCGCAGAAAACTCAATTGGCCTGAATAGCTGGAATGAAGCCTTCTCGCAATTATATCGGATTCAGACCGACAATTCCGGAATGCGTTGTATTGCCTGTCATAATTCCACACACTCGGTTTACCCGGCCAGCAATGTATTTGGCAAGAACTGGGATAATACACAACCGATGCAGTACATGGGGACACCTGTTCCAATGGGTGGCGATTACAATTGCGAAGTCTGCCATACACATATGATGGAATTCTCAGTTCATCATCCAAACATGGTAAGGGAATTCAGAAATACAGACCTGATTGAGAAGTAATTTCTTATTGAAATATGAAGAGCACCCGCAGAGCAATTTGCGGGTGTTTTCTGTGTCGAACAAATAAGCTCCCTTTTAAAAATGATTCCTTTTCAACATGTTTTCAATCAAAATGTTTCATTAGTTTATTTTTTTTACAATTTTAGACAGTGAATAATTAGTGACCTAAATCAATTTCCGGAATATGAAAAAATTGCTGTTTGCTCTTGCACTTAGTGCCTATGCTTTGTTTGCTTTCACCCAGGAACCACTTTCTTATTTTCTCCCTGATGACGTGAGCTATGATGCGCAAATTCCAACTCCCGAAGAATATTTTCACATGCAGGTGGGTGAATGGCATCTTTCTCACGACCAAATCGTTTCGTACGCAAAAGAAATTGCCCGAATTTCGGATCGTGCCATTATTTATGAATATGCAAGGACATATGAAAACCGCCCCCTGGTTCAACTGGTATTTACATCGCCTGAAAATCAGGGAAAACTGGATGAGTTGAAAGAAAAACATTACCAGTTTTCTGAACCGGGAAGTAATATTGACATTGCAGATGTTCCAATGGTAGTGAGCCTGACATACAGCATTCACGGGAACGAATCCAGCGGTGGAAACGCTTCGGTATTAACAGCTTATTATCTGGCAGCCGCTAAAGGCAACAAAATTGATCAGTTACTGAAAAATACGATCGTGATTGTTGATCCGGTTCTCAACCCTGATGGATTTACACGTCACAGTACCTGGGCAAATATGCACCAGAGCTACGCAAACAATGGCGACGGAAATTCGCGTCAGTTCCAGGAGCCCTGGCCGGGAGGTCGCAGCAATCATTACTGGTTCGACATGAACCGTGACTACCTGCTTCTGGTAAATCCGGAAACGAAAGGCAGGGTTGCTAAATTTCATGAGTGGAAACCAAATGTTGTAACCGATCACCATGAAATGGGAGCCAATTCCAGCTTCTTTTTTCAACCCGGTGTTCCCAGCCGAAACAACCCGCTTACTCCTGAAAAGAATTACGAGTTAACACATGCCATTGCTGATTACCACGCCAAATACCTCGATAAAATCGGTGCCTTTTATTTTTCGGAAGAAGAATTTGACGACTATTATTTTGGAAAAGGATCGTCGTACCCAGATATAAACGGAAGTATTGGAATTCTTTTTGAGCAAGCCGGTTTTAGAGGGAGAATTCGCCAAACCGATAATGGCATGCGCAAGCTGGCTTTTGGTATTCGAAACCATTTTACTACCTCGCTTTCAACATTGGATGCTGCCACACATTTGCACGACGAGTTGCTCACTATGCAAAAAGACTTTTTTAACGATGCGCTGACACTTGCAGACCAGAGTAGTATTAAAGCTTACGTTTTTGGCAGCTCTGATGACAAAGTTAAAACCCAGCTTTTCATCGACCTGCTCAATCGACATCAGATTAAGGTTTATAAAAATGAAGCTGACCTGAATGCAGGCGGACAAACCTTTGAAAGTGGTAGTAGCTACGTTGTCCCGGTAAAACAAAAGCAATACAGGCTGATCCGATCTATTTTTGATAAGGTCACAAGTTTTACTGACACTACATTTTACGACGTGTCAACTTGGACTTTTCCTTATGCGTACGATGTAAAGAACGCAACACTTGGTTCGCTAAAGAACCTGCATATTTCGGAAGAACCGGTTCAAGCTGAAACAATAAAAGGGAAACTGATTGGAAGCAGTAATCCAGTAGCCTACGTTTTCAGATGGAATGAATATACAGCAGCAGAAGCTTTATACAACCTCCAGGATGCTGGTCTGATTACCAAAGTCGCCACGCGTGAATTCTCTTTCAATATCAATGGAAAAAAAAAATTATTTAGTTATGGTACTATTCTTATTCCTGCTGAAAATATGGGAAGAAATCCTGCTTATATTAAAAAAATAATAGAAAATGTAGCCCTGAACACCGGAATTGATTTTTATTCACCCGAAAGCGGATTGTCACCATCGGGAATTGACATGGGTAGCGATAGCTTTGAAAATCTACAGAAACCTGAAATCATTCTTTTTGTTGATGGAAGTGTTGACAGTCGTGATGCCGGAGAAATCTGGCACCTTTTCGACCAGCGCTATCATATTCCGGTTACACTGGTTTCTACTGACAACCTGCGTAGAATGGACCTTAGAAAATACAACACCATTATTCTTGCAGGACGTTTCAACGAATGGGGCGAAAGCGAAGTCGGGAAACTGCGTGAATGGGCTGGTGCAGGAGGAAACCTGATTGCTTATAAAAACGGCGCTGAATGGGCTGCACGCAACAAACTCGGAAGTGTTACTTTCAAGAACGAGGTTAAGCCTGACACCTCTATTTATAATGCATATGCTGAACGAGAAAAAGAACGAAATCTGAATTCCATCAGCGGCGCTATTTTCGAAACTGAAATCGATGTTACACACCCGCTTTGTTATGGCTATTCTTCAAACAAGCTGGCCATTTTCAAATCATCTACCCTGGTAGCAAATTCGCTGGATAAAAAATATGTAGAACCTGTTAAATTCACCCCGTCGCCGTACGTAAGCGGCTGGGTTTCTGAAGGCAACCTGGCACGGATTAAAAATGCACCGGTCGTTTCCGTTCAATCACTTGGCAGAGGAAAACTTATAAGCTATTACGACAATATGAATTTCAGAGGCACCTGGCTGGGAACTTCAAAACTGTTCTCTAACGCTGTTTTCTTTGGTCAGATAATTCAGTAGAAAAGTAAATTATGGAATACACGGAAAGGCTGGAAGATTCCGGCCTTTTTGTATAAACATTTCATTTTCCATCTCTCGTATGTCAGGATAAACTTTCTTAATTTTTTATCTCATAAATAATTCATATAAATGTTTTACGTGAACTTTGCCCGAATATGTTTGTTTCCCAAAAACGAGAGACTCAATGTTGGGGTATATTAGTATACAATTCTCAGATTAAATCCACTGACATTTTGCGAAAACTAAACTACATGAAGGATCAAACTCAACGGTGGTTTGTTTCCAGACCGCTTAGAATAATTCTAGGAATAGCCATTATCCTTGCCATTTATATGCTGGCAAATACGTTGTATCTGTTGTTAAACAGACTCGCCGACGTTACCGACATCGAATTTTTCGCTGCAGGTAAAACGTCGATCCCTGCTCTTTTTCAGGTAATGATTTTATCTCACACAGGGGTGGGTATTCTGCTCGTTCTGCTAATGATATTTTTCGCCGTTGCACACTTACCTCGGGTATGGCGTATGTACAAACAAAAAAGCGGCCTCACTGGAATCGTCTATATTGTTGTTGGATTAACACTGGGAATTACCGGTCTCTTTATATTAACATCGGCTGCCAGCCGTGACAACAACTGGGCCTGGTGGCTGCATGTTATCAGTGCCATTCTAGCACCTACGGGATATATTCTGCACCGTTTATCGAGCTACCGGAATAAACCTACACAACGAATGTTTAAGAAATTTGCCCTTGCAGTAGCCACTCTTCTGCTTGTTTTGGTTACATGGCACAGTTTTAC
>DAOPJR010000132.1:0-2061 GCA_035399765.1 Draconibacterium sp.
GGTGGTGGAATGGTAGACACGTTGGACTTAAAATCCAATGAACATTATGTTCGTGGGGGTTCAAGTCCCCCTCCGGGTACCACAGGCGGGAATAGCTCAGTTGGTAGAGCACGACCTTGCCAAGGTCGGGGTCGCGAGTTCGAGTCTCGTTTCCCGCTCAAAAGAAAGCTTCACATTTTTGTGAGGCTTTTTTTGTATTAGATGACATTGATTTGTCTGAGATCGCAAGCAAGAAATTTATGTAAAGAATAGGAGTTTCCGGATATTAAAAAAGGGAATAGATCCATATAATTACTGTAAACAGAGACCGGCAGTTCCTTCAGGTTTCACGACCAGCCTAAATAATAAGCTAGTGCATATTTTCCAATACTCTCAAGCTTGCTTCTCATTTGAATGAGTAGTAATCAGTGTTTTACTTGTTTAAATATGAGCATTTTATTCTCTATAAACCAGCAATTAAAATTAGGCTAGGAGTTGGATTGTGGCGAACTTTGTCATGTAGATAAAGAGGAGAAGATAAAATACAGAAGTCGCTTCCTTTAAAAGAAAAAGTTAATTGTTAGTTTGTTCATAGGCATAGTTTTAGTTTAGTTTTTGGTTTATTAATTTGAATTTAAAGTGCATTTTTTACCCTACTATTTTAAAACTTACAAACCCATAAAATAGAAAATGCATGATTTTTAGAAGGCCTCTGGAGTGAGAAGAACAGGAGTTGAGTTGGCCTTAAGGTACTTAAATTAAGTTGTTTGAAAGTTTCTGAATATAGTCCAGGTATTGTTTTTTCGACGCTTGACAATACCCGGACACAGAAACAAACAAAAGATCCATTTTTCCCTAAATCTTATTTATTTGATTTCTGAATTTCAATTTTCCCATCACGGGCAAATGATCTGAAATTTCACCATATTCAGTCATCACCCTGCCGCTGATTTCCTCAAAGTCTTTCTTTGTATAAAAAATATAATCAATTCTTTCCTCCGGATTTTCGGAAGAAAAGGTGTAGTAGTTTGGTTCATTTGGGTGAAAGGCAATGCAGCCCAGTGTACTGTCCTGCAAAAACAGTTGCAACCCGGGTTCACCCGATTCGGAAGTAGCATTAAAATCACCTGCAATAATTAAAGGTTGTCTTGTCTTTTCAGCTTTGATCCGTTCGTAAACAAAAGTCAGCTGTTTATTTCGTGTAAGAGTGTCAAAGGCTTCGGTGTGAAGGTTCAACAACAAAAAATCCTGAACCGGGTGTTTTACTACAGTGCTAACCAAAAGTCGATCAAGATAGTAAGCATTGTAGTAAAACGGATTTGATGCTACCTGTTCGAGCACTTCTCTCATTGGCTCCTGCAATTCCCACATACTCATGATGGACTGGCCCGAAAGCACTTTGCCAAAATGAACCCTTGGGGGCCAGTAAGGAAACGGAACATACTTATTGTCCCAGTTTATGGCTTTAACCGACCAGGGATAAAAAAGCTGTGTGAGCGTGTCGTGCAAATTAATGTGGTATGATCGTTTACTGTCGTAATCAATCTCCTGGAAACAAAGAATATCAGGCAGTGTGTCGCTAAGATGCTGTTCCAGTGTGTGCAGGTTATTGGTAAAGAAATTTTTGTCGCTTTTCGTTGCCTGGTTGTTTGTCATCCCCGACAAATAACCTACGTTGTAAGTCATTATCGTAAACGTACTATCCAATTTTGTTGGATTCTCGTGTGTTTCGTGTATCAGAAAAAGTGTTTGAGAACTTGTTCTGCCTGACGACCAAAAATAGAAAATAACAAAAGCAACAATCAGTATTACAATCAGCGAAAGGAACCACTTCAGTATTTTCATAGTTTATTGTAAGATTGGTAGTTAGTCAAATTTAATAACAAATTCGATTTACATAACCATGTTGTCCTTTCAAATTTTGACTGGCTTTGTTTCTAACTTCGAATGAAATGAGAATTTACTCAACAGATTCATCAATTAAAGGGTTGACATAATTCCACAACTTTTCATTAACTTCAGCCGGACTTTAACATTCATGTATCAATGAAAACGAAACTAAACCAACTATCGTTTCTGGCA
>DAOPJR010000132.1:2161-7860 GCA_035399765.1 Draconibacterium sp.
GATTACATGGGGTTGACTCACAATCAGGACGGGTTTCAACGCCTCGACAGTCTGGTGGAGTGGTGTCGTGAATCGGAAATTTATCTGATACTGGATATGCACGATGCTCCCGGTGGTCAAACCGGCGATAACATCGACGACAGTTATGGTTATCCTTGGTTAATGGTGAGCGAGTCCAGCCAGCAGCTTTTTGTTGAGATTTGGAAAAAGATTGCAGATCATTATAAAAATGAACCGGTCATTCTGGGATACGACTTACTTAACGAACCCATTGCAACCTACTTCAAAGAAGATGAAGCAATGCTAAATGCACAGCTTGAACCACTTTACATGAAAGCGACCCAAGCCATTCGTGAAGTGGATAAAAACCACATTGTATTGCTTGGAGGCGCACAGTGGAATGGTAATTTTACGGTATTCACCGATTCAAAATTTGATGACAACATCATGTACACCTGTCACCGTTACTGGTGCGATACTTTGCAGGCAAACATCCAGGATTTTGTTGATTTTCGCGATTCAGTAAACCTGCCAATTTACATGGGTGAAACGGGTGAGAACACAAACGAATGGATTTCAGCCTGGACGCGTTTGATGATTAAGAATAACATTGGATACACTTACTGGCCGTATAAGAAAATGGGTAGCGAGCGCGGTATGGCTACCATTCCAACGCCCGGGAACTGGCAGTTGATTGTTGATTTCACTGAAAGTCCGAGAGGTGGTTTTGCTGAAATTCGTCAGGTTCGTCCCGATCAGGAAGTGGTAAAAAAAGCCATGCTCGATTTTCTGGAGAATTGTAAATTCAGTAATTGTACAAAAAATCCGGATTACATTCGGGCCATGGGAATGCAGCCCTGATTAGAAGTGAATTAGCTTTGTATTAAACTATTCTGTATAAAGTAAAAAGAGATACAGAACTTGATTCAGCATCTCTTTTTTGCATTTCTAATTATTTTGAAACGATTTTGATCAAATCTCCTTTGTGGAGTTGGTAATTCAGTTCCTTGTCGTTCAGTAATGCCAATTCATTAAATCTGTCTTGCGGTACTTTGTAGTATTTAAAAGCATCTTCCAGCGAAACAGTTGCACTGTTTATCTGAATGATTTTAATCCGATCGGGTTTAACATTCAGTTTTGAAGTATCAGTTAAAGTAGAAAAACCTCGCATGGTTGATTCAAATGCAGGTTGATGGTTATTAAATGTTGTTCCGTCAGAAATACCGTGAAAAGCATAAACATTATTGTCTTTTTTAATAAAACAGGAGAGTACTTTAATAACTTCTTGCTTACCGTCCTGGGTTTGATTCACTTGTTGAGATAAGACCTTTAAAGCGTCGCTGCCGTTTATTTTTACTTTTTCAGAATTTAGCATAGTCAGTTTCAGATCACTAAGCGTTTTTTGAGAGGCGGCTTCAGGTGACGTTTCTCCTGAAAGCGAAAAAATAAGTACTGCATCTTCCGAAGGTGCTGTGATCTGAACCTGTGTGGGTGCATTTACCAGTTTCCATTGACCCGGAAAATTGAATTTAAATTTTAATTCCGGGTGGTAAAAGATATTGTTCTCGACAAAACCCTGGCGGGGATCTTCACCGTAAACAATGCCGTCTATCAATTTCAAATATTCATTCGTGTTTACTATAAATTTCTGATTTGGTAGTTTAGCCTGCCATTCATCAGCAGATTTATTAACAGCCAGATTTCGTTCTCCCGGGTCGGGGTGCGTCGACATCCATGTTGGCACTCCGGCATGGCTGCTACTCATATTCATTTTATTCAGAACCTCAAAGAAGTTAGCCATTTTATGAGCATCATATCCAATTTTGGAGGAGTATTCAACTCCCAAACGGTCGGCTTCACGTTCGTTTGCCCGGCTAAAACTCAGAAACAGCAATTGCATGCCCGCCATTGCTTCATCAGCCATTGCAGCAATCTTTTTCGATGCTAACATCCCTCCAATCAACAGCACTTGTCCGATTTGTTGGTTGGTTTGTTGCTGGGCTGTATGCCGCGCTGTAACGTGCCCCATTTCGTGCCCCATAATACCCATTAATTCAGCTTCGTTGTTGAGTTGGGCCAAAATTCCACGTGTTAAGTAAATGTAGCCACCAGGCACTGCAAATGCATTTACAACCGGCGAATCCAAGACCTTGAAGTGATACTGCAAATTGGGTCGATGCGAAATCTTACCCATTTCGTTCCCCTTTCGCGTAATAAAATTCTGTAAGGCATCATCCTGGTAAACACCAAAAGTTGCAACTACCGAAGGGTCGTATTGCGCTCCAAGCGAAATCTCCTGTTGTTCCGACATGAACATGAGCTGGCTTTTTCCGGTTACGGGATTTACGGCACACGAGGGAACGAGAATCACCAAAGCGAAAAGTAAAAATCCGATGAAGATATTTTTAAGGATATTCATTTTATAAAGAGTTTAAAGTTCCTGGTTTTTCTTTTTTTATTAAACGCGAATAGGATGAACTTAGTTTATTGTTATTTTTAACAAGCCCGGTAAAGTTCGCTAATTTAAAAGTTCAATTTAATGTTTATTCGGAAATCAGCTTTTACACTTCTCTTTGTTTTTTTCTCTGTAGCAAATATTCTTTCTCAAAATACTGGATTGGATGCCATTGATGTTGCCGATATGAAAGAGCATCTTACATTTCTGGCTTCTGACGAATTACAGGGAAGAACTTTTGGAACAGAAGTAGACGGTTTGAATATGGCAGCCAATTACATTGCCGAAAATGCCAAACAAATAGGATTAAAACCTGTGGTACCCAACTATTTTCAAAAAGTGGAAATTCGCGTGACCAAACCTGATCAGGAGGACTTCGTGGAAGTGAAAAGCCAGAATGGTAAGTCAATTTATCGCTCAGGTTCTGTTATCGATTTAACCGGAATGGTGGGAGCAAATACGAGGCAGAATGTTCCGGTTGTGCTGTTAGGATTTGGAGAGCTCTCTTCTGATATTAGCCTCGAAGGTAAAGTAGTGGTAGTTTCACAGGGAAACTCGGAAGATTTTGAAAAAGATATTTTCCACTGGAACAACCAATTAGAACGCCGAAAAATAAATTCATTATCTAAAAAAAATCCGAAAGCAATCCTGATTGTTACCAATCCAAACGACAAAGAAGAGAAAGTATTTCAGCAAATCAGTGTTTGGTTTAATCGCGAAAGATATTCCCTTATTTATGCCGAAAAGGAGGAAATTCCGGTACTGATTGTATTGCCCGAAATAGCTGATAAATTGTTGGGAGGAAAAGGCAAATACAAAAAATACCTTGCAAAAGTTGCCCGAAATTCTGCATCGGTTTTTGAGCCTGAAAACAGAACCGTAACGCTAAGAACCGGTAAAGTCAGCCAACTACTTGAAACAAAGAATGTAATTGGAGTGGTGGAAGGATCTGATCCTGTATTGAAAGACGAATGCGTGGTTTTTATGGCGCATTACGATCATTTAGGGGTGAATGATGAAGGCGATGTGTACAATGGTGCTGATGATAACGGATCGGGGACTGTTGCAATTATGGAAGTAGCCAAAGCCTTTGCAACTTTGAAAGAAAAGCCAAAGCGCAGTATTGTTTTTCTTTGGGTAACCAGCGAAGAACTGGGAATGCTAGGCTCGGGCTTTTATGCTGATCATCCTGTTTTCCCGATGGAGAAAACTGCGGTTTGTTTTAATCTCGATATGGTAGGCCGCGTGTATGAAGAGAGGGACACGGTTTGGAACTCGTCACCCAAAAAAGTAAAAGATTTCGATGGGTTGTTCACCTTATCAAATGATGTTTGGCCCGAACTTTCTGATCTGAATCAGCAAATTTGTAAAGAATTACAACTCGTTCCGGATACCACTTTGCCGGCAATGTTTTTACGATCGAGCGATCATTACAACTTTCATAAAAACGGCGTACCGATTATGAATTATGCCACAGGTTATCATGCCGATTATCATAAGGTTGGTGACGAGGTGGATCGGATTAATTTCCAAAAAATGAAACGGGTTGCAGAGCTTTGTTTTCACATGGGAATGGCTGTGGCAAATGAAGAAAATATCGAAAGAAAGTCCGCCAACCAGTAATGAAAAACTAAATCTGCTACTCATTAGAAAAACGATAAAATCATGCACACCAAACTTATTCTCTTATTTGTGTTTATCGCTGGAGTATTCCAGGTGGTCGGTCAAAAGAAAGCGCTTGAAACCATAACGGTGAACGATTTAAAAGCGCATCTCGAATTTGTTGCCAGCGACCTGATGCAGGGGCGCGATTTTACCACCGAAGTGCCCGGACTGGATATCACCGCAGATTATCTCCGCACACAGTGCATGAAAATGGGGCTGAAACCTGGTGTTGATAATTATGTTCAGCATGTCAGTATGCAAATGATTAAGCCGGATATTGATAATACTTCATTTAAAATTTTTAACGGGAATGGTGAAACGCCTGTTTCAACTAACGATTTCTTTGCATTGCTTGGTCCTGCAAAAAGCGATACAATTGAAACCGGAGTTGTATTTGCCGGTTATGGTTGGTACAACGATAAAACAAAATATAACGACACAGAAGGCGTCAACATAAAAGGGAAAGTGGTGTTGGCAATGACACGCAACATTGAACAGTCGACCGCTGACGGAAATCCGGGGATGGAACTGAGCATGGAAATGCGTAAACTCAACAAAATGTTGATGGGAGGGGCGAAAGCACTTATTTTGGTTCCTGATCCCTTGTTTGCCGAAACAAATCAACTTACAAGTGCCCGAAAATATTCCGAAGGTGGTCAGTTTAGCTTAAAAGATTCTCCGGTTATGAACACTGTTCCAATGCCGCTAATTGTTGGAACAACTGAGCTGGCTGATAAATTGTTACATGCTTCGGGCAAAACACTTGCTCAACTTCAACAGGAAATAAACGAGAGCGGGTCACCCAAATCATTTGATATTGAAGATGAAACCGTTCAGATCATTTTACCAAAAATTGTTTCTGATGTGGACGGAAAGAACGTTGTCGCTGTGGTTGAAGGCAGTGATCCTGTTCTTAAAAACGAATGTGTGGTTTATACCGCTCATTACGACCATCTGGGAATGAATGCGAAATGTGAGGTATATAACGGTGCAGACGATAATGGAACAGGAACAGTTTCGTTACTCGAGATTGCCGAGGCGTTTCAGAGTATGAAGAAAAAACCAGCCAGAAGCATTGTATTTGCCTGGGTAACGGCAGAAGAAAAAGGTTTGTATGGTTCTGACTTTTACTCACAGCATCCGGTGTTTCCGCTCGATAAAACGCTTGTTGATATTAACCTTGATATGGTTGGACGTTCTGCTGAAACGGAAGCAGATCCAAATAACGATTCAGAGGATCAGCTGGCCGGACCCAATGGCTTGTTTGTGGTAACCGGAAAACAAAGTACAGAATTAATGACTCTGAGTAAGGATTTGAGTGAAGACCTGGGATTGGTTTTGGATGATAAATTATCCGGGAAATTAATCAACCGCAGCGATTACTATCATTTTTACAAACATGGTATTCCTGTACTTGGTTTATCTACAGGTATTCACGAAGATTACCATAAAGTTACTGACGAGCTTGATAAAATCGATTATGTCAAGATGGAACGAGTGGTTGATTATGCCTTTTTACTGGGTGAAAAAGTGGCCAGTCAGAAGAAACGGATTGTGGTGGATAAACCGGCGAATAAAT
>DAOPJR010000133.1:0-7664 GCA_035399765.1 Draconibacterium sp.
TTATGAAAGATTATCCGGTAGAACGGATTTACCGCGACGCTCGTATTACTTCTATTTACGAAGGAACTACTCAGTTGCAGGTAGTAGCTGCCATCCGTGGTGTAACAACCGGTGCTTACCTGAATCAGATCAGGGCCTACGAATCACAAACAGTTTCTCCGAAACTGGAATACATGAAACGTTCGCTGATTATTTTAACCGATGATTATGAAAATGCGGTTAAAAAAGTGGTGTCAGCTGATGATAACGAATTTATTGATTTCCATGCCCGCCGCCTGGTGGAAATGGCCGGTCATATTATCATGAGTTACCTGTTGTTGCTGGATACCAATCGCGACGAGCGCTTCCTGAAATCGGCACAGAACTACCTGAATTTTGCCAAAGGACAGGTAAAGGCACACGCTGAATTTATTCGTTCCTCGGAATTGGCTGATCTTGGTAATTATAAATTTGAGATTTAAGCTTCAAACTAAGAGTTTTTAGTAAAGAGCTTTGAGCTGTTAATATATAGAAGCCACTTTCTGCAAAAAGGAGAGTGGCTTTTTTATGCACTAAAAGCTAGTAGATAAGAGTACATTTTTTATCAAAAGGCATTTTCTGACAACTCAGTATGTGCTGGCTTTTAGTAAAAAAGAAGATATCGCACATGTAGCAACCCGTACGAGGTTCTGCTTCATAGCATTTGGGAAATGTTACAATAATCCAATCCTTTCAGGATTGAAATGATTCAGGTTTTTAAAATGAGAAAAATAAAGTCACTTCCCGATATAGAAAATGGCTTCATTATTTATTATATGTAATTAGTATTAGTATTCTTCATTCAGTAGCAAGGAGTTAAACAACAGTTTGTAAGTGCCTGGTGTGGATGCCCTGAATTGTGGACTAAAGCCGTAAAGTACAAGATTGCCTTTTCCTTTCCTGACCCAGACCATCGTTGGTTTTCCTTCAATGAGTTCTTGATTTTCTGCATAACCGCTGGCTAATACTTCGTCTTCTGAGTAAGTCGCGATTACCCTTCTATCTGTATCGAAATATGGAATTGATGTCGCGAAAACAGGACTCCCTTCTGTAAATACTCTGGCGGTTTTTTCCATGCCTAAAGTAAGCGGATGCCCGGGTAACAGATCAACATTAAATAAGGAGCCTGGCGCATAAAAACCCTTTATTGTAGATGAAATGTCGCGAACCGGCAATTCAAATTCTTCTTTTTCAGCGTCTTTTTTATCCGAAGTTTTAATGGTTTGATCGCCAAAGAAAAGTGCAGTTGATTCGCCCCAGCTAATAATTGTTCCCCCATCGTTCAGGTATTTCATCAGTTTCTGAACACCTTCCTTTTCCATTCCCTTCAGATATTTAGGGTCATAGTTTGGAATGGAATAAGAACCGTCGCGGCTTTTGCGTTTGGCATCAACCAGGAGGGATTTGTTGGTACTCGGAAATACAATTACATCGTATTTACTCAGATCATCGTCTTTGATTTCTTCGGGTTTGAGTAACGTAAACGGGATATGATATGTATCAAAAATGTAGCGTGTCCAACCTGCATCCATATCGGAAAAGACGGTTTCTACCAGCGCAATCCCGGGCAGAGTAAGCGGTTTTATATTGTCTGTTATTTCTTTCGTGTAGATAAGTGGCTCAACAGTTAATTCACTAAGTATTTGGTTTAAGTCAGCGGTTTTCTTTGCGTTAACTGAAATGACAAAATCGCCGGGTTCCAACTTAATGTCATCCGAAGAGAATTCTTTTGTTACACGCGAAATGTCAATCCCTTTGCTCATTGCAGCAAAAACAGCCTTAAAACTTTCGTTGTTTTTTACCGGGAAGACCAGGGTTTTAGTATCCACAGAAACCGGGGAGTCTGTCTCAAAAGGGAATTGCACCTGGCTCAACCGCTTGTCGAGGGCCGCTACAACTTCGTCGATTTGATAAGAAAAAATACCCTGTTGCAGTGGGAGTGACCAGCTTGTTATATCGTAAGGACGCATTATTTCGCCACCCTTCGAAAAATGTCGTACCGGGTATTCCTGTTTTTCCATTACCTCTTTTATAAAGGGACGGTAAGCCTGCGCAAGCGGAACAACATAATCCCCTTCTTCAATAATTTTATCGTTGTACCTCAACTCTTTGGTTGTTTTGTATACCTCGATGCCATGTTCATGAAGCAGGCTCAACAGTGCGATCAATTCGCTTTCGTCGTGTTGTTTTCCCGGAAGTACATAATAAGCAGGAGCAAGGGTTTTTCCTTTTTCAACCTGCGCCTTACAAAGAACGTTACGATTTCGGAGAATATCTTTTTTATGAAACGAACCCGTTTTTATCAAAGAAAAAGAAGACGACATTTCGTAAGCCACGATGTCGCTTAGTCGCCACCAGCCACCTTCCCAGGGAGCGGGCATATTAATTCCTTTTTCGTATTCTGCCAGTCCTGAACTTCCTCCCGATAATTCAGTTTTCTCGATATAGATTGGTTTTGCCAATTGAACACTGGCACATTCGGTTAGCAACGAGATCATGTTTTTCCAGATTCCCGTTTCGGTGGAGCCCGGCCAGTAATTGTCGAAAATCGAATGTTGGGTAACTCCCATCAGGCCGTTTGCGGTCATATCTTTTGCCATGTTCGATCCAAAAATCCAGGACCAGTTCCAGATTCTTTCATCTACATTTTCAGCAATTGGATCGTGATTCGGCGGAACAAAATAGCGTGCACCGGTTGAACCCATCTGGTGCTTATCGACCAAAACCTGCGGGTACCATTCGGTATTGTAAACACGCGCAATGGCTTTATTAGCACTTTGTGTAAGTGTTACAAAGTCGCGGTTATTATCGTGCCCAACATATTTGTTGTATACCTGCGGTAAACTACTGCCTTCGTATTTGGTGTCTTTCGAATCCATATAATGTTTGACCACCATATCCATCCCGTCGGGATTCGACGATGGAACCATCATATAAACTACGTCTTCCATTTGCTTTAAAAGATCGGCGTCGGTTGAAGTGGCCAGTTTGTAAGCCACCAGAGCAGCAGCTTGTGAAGGCCCGACCTCAGTGGCATGCATCGAAAGCGTGGCCATAATAAATACCTTGCCTTTACTGCAATATTCGCTGAGTTGAGTCTCCGACAGATTTGGATTGATGGCCAGCTCTTTATTTATTTTCTTTAGCTGGTCAATATTGTTAATGTTCTCAGGCGAAGAAAAGAGCACTAGGTACATGGGTTTTCCCATTGCCGTTTTCCCGATCTCAAGCATTTTCACACGTGGAGAAGTGTCGGCGAGTTTTTTCAGATATTCTGTCAGCGATTCGTAATTTAACAACATCCGGTCGTCGCCGGGTTGAAATCCAAAAAACTCTTTTGGAGACTGAACCTGTTGAGAAGTGATTTGTGCTTTTGCATTTATTTGCAGGAGAACAGCAAAAAGAAAGAAAAGAATGTAGTTTTTAGACATAATCTCTTATTATTTCAGTTGATATAGGAAAAATAACAGGTGAATATAATAAAGTTTCACGTGTGCATGGAGGAATATTGATGTTTGCCGCGTAGACTCATTCCCTGAATTAACAAAGCCCATTTTGGCAGCATTGCTAAATTCAGTTTTGACTCTGAGCTTTCATGGGAATGTTTACCTTGGGTTACCTGAAAATTTTAAACAGAAAGCCTGGAAACTACACATAAATCATCTTGGTGGTCATTCCTCCGTCGATCACAAAATTCTGGCCGGTGATAAAATCATTTTCATCCTGCAGCAGGAACAAAACCATATTGGCAATGTCTGTTGCTTTTCCGACCCGGCCAGCCGGATGTTGGAGGTGATCGGCTTCAGACAACGTTTCCTGGAAGGCTACCGATTTCTTTTTATCTGCCGATACATCAATCCATCCCGGGCTTACCGAGTTTACTTTAATATACGGTCCGAGGCTGGCTGCCAGCGAATGTGTGAGGGCCAAAATGCCGCCTTTACTTGCCGAGTAGGCTTCAGTGTTTGGCTCCGATTGCAAGGCACGTGTTGAGGCAATATTAATGATTCGGCCCTTTGATTCTTTTAAAAAAGGGCTGGCGTATTTCGAGCAAAGAAAAGCACCGGTGAGGTTGGTTCCGATTACACGGTTCCATTCTTCCAAAGCAAGCTCTGTAATTGGTTTGTTTATGGCAATTCCGGCATTGTTTATCAGCCCGTAAATATTCCCGTTAAATTTAACCGACTGTTTAATCGCTTTTGCTACCGATTTCTCATCCGATACATCCACTCTGAAAAGATGTACCACTTCTTCTGTGAACTCTTGTTTAAAGTCAGCGATCGCTTCTTCGTCGATCTCAAATACCGTAACGGCGTAATCTTTATTTAAAAGGTTCAATACAATATTTTTCCCAATTCCCTGCGCCCCGCCTGTAACGATAACATTTTTCCTGTCCATATTTTAATTTGTAATCTTTATTTCAATTAAACGCTTAATGTCTTCCAGGAAAGAGTTATCTTTTATTTCGAGTCGGATTACTCTGCCTTCCATATAAACTTTTGAGTCAATTAACTCTGCTTTAATACTTTTCGATACGTCAGATGCAAGTATTTGGTCCGTTGCTTTTTGTCCAAATACAAAAGTCACAAAAAAATATCCACTGCGGGGCGAAAGGTAAATAATCGCACGTTTCTTGTCTTTGATCCGAAATCCCCAGCCATATTTTTTAACTGACACATGCCATTCCTCAATGGCAAGAGGATATCTCTCAAATACAAAATCACGGATTTGCAGCCAAAATTCATAAGTTTTTTCAAGTGGTACTTTTAAATCATCGGTTTTTGGCTTTTTATTAAGGTCCATGAAAATGCTGGTATCCATGTCGTTTCGATTAAAGTTCTTCTAAAGATAAGATGTTTACACCGGCTTTTTGAAGCTCCTGCATGGTTTCTTTTTTGCTTTGATCTGATTCTGCAGCAATCGCATCGGGAATTACGCTTATCGAAAAACCTCCATTAATACCACCGAGAGCTGTTTCTTTTATACAATGTTCAGCCATCAGTCCAACAATGATGAACTCAGAGGCGCCTGTTTCCTTAATGTATTTTTGAAGTTGCTGTGAAGTGAATGTATTCGCTTTGGTTTTAATGATTCTTGTGTTTCCCACTAGTGCTAATCTGTCGTCAAGTGCCAAACCAGGTTCAAACTGAACGGTTAATTTTGTTAACGAAATCTCTAGTTTAGCCATGATAGCCTCCACATATAGAACTTTATCAGAGTCAGCTTTTGAAATAACCAGGTTAACTTTATCAAGTAGGTTTTGTGCATAGTCAGATTCCAACATCTGTTTCGTACCGATTTTCTGCATGTCGATCACTAAAACATATTTATTGCATAATTGGGAGATTTGACCAATAGCAGAGAATGAAAATGTGATAAAGAACACGATGTTTAATACATTTTTGTAGTTGATTCTCACGGTTTTTGGTTTTAGAATTAACTAATAGGTAGCAATTTGGATAAAATAATAACACACTCAACTCTAAACAAATAACATTTTGTCAGATGAATGCATAAAAACAACATTTTTTTCTGATCTTAAGGCAAGGTGTATTTTTTCAGGGGTGTCTGGATGAAAAAATGAATTCTGGAGAGAATTACCCCTTCTAGAGGATTAAGGCTCTCACATTTATCTTAGATATTTGTCAATGGCATATCAATTCAGGGGGGCAATATCAAATAATGATTATAATAAAATGATTGAATGGCGTATTAAAATGATATATATTGTATAGAATATATTAAAATTAATAGAAAAAAGTCAGTTTATATTGTTTCTTTTGTCAAAGTGTTTATTTTTGAAAAATTATTCAAACAGATAATTCAGATTATAAAATATGTGTGGAATTGTAGGAGTATTTGATTTAAAGATAAATTCTGAAGACTTGCGTCCTCAAGTCTTGAAGATGGCAAGAAAATTACGTCATCGCGGACCAGACTGGTCGGGAATTTATTGTGGCGAAAAATCGTTGATTGCCCATGAGCGTTTATCAATTGTTGATCCGGAATCGGGTGGACAGCCATTGTATAGTAAAGATGGAAAACTCATTTTAGGAGTGAATGGTGAGATTTATAATCATCGTGAAATTCGTAAACAATACGAAGGGAAATACGAGTTTCTTACCGGGTCGGACTGCGAAGTTATTTTAGCTTTATATCGCGATAAAAAGGAAAAGTTCCTGGATGAAATGAACGGGATCTTTGCTTTTGCGCTTTATGATGAGGATGAAGATGCATACCTGATCGGACGCGACCATATTGGTATCATTCCTTTGTATCAGGGATGGGATAAGTATGGAAACTATTATGTGGCGTCGGAATTAAAGGCACTCGAAAGGTATTGTTTCAAAATAGAAGAGTTTCCTCCCGGACATTATTTGTACAGCAAAGACGGTGAAATCAAAAGGTGGTATGTTCGTGAATGGACTGAATACGATAACGTAAAAGATAATCCGGCCAGCATTGAAGAATTAACTGAAGCATTAGAAAAAGCAGTGCATCGTCAGTTAATGTCGGATGTTCCTTACGGGGTTCTTTTGTCGGGGGGCCTGGATTCTTCCATTACTTCTGCCTTGGCTAAAAAATTCTCATCTACCCGCGTGGAAGAAGATGATCAGAAAGCAGCCTGGTGGCCCCAGCTTCATTCCTTCGTGATAGGTCTGGATGGTTCGCCCGATCTTGCTGCCGCACGAAAAGTGGCTGATCACATTGGAACGATACATCACGAAATTCATTATACGATTCAGGAAGGGCTGGATGCGATAAAAGATGTAATTTATCACATCGAGACCTACGATGTTACAACTGTTCGGGCATCTACACCGATGTACATGCTGGCCCGTGTGATTAAATCGATGGGAATTAAAATGGTGCTAACAGGTGAAGGTGCTGATGAAATTTTCGGCGGCTATTTATATTTTCACAAGGCTCCAAATGCCCGCGCGTTCCATGAGGAGAGTGTGCGTAAGGTTAGCCGTCTGAATATGTACGACTGTTTGCGCGCCAATAAATCTTTGGCCGCATGGGGAGTTGAAGGACGTGTTCCGTTCCTCGATAAGGAATTTGTTGATGTAGCCATGCGTTTTAACCCGGAAGCTAAAATGGCTAAAGACGGAAAAATGGAAAAGCATTGCCTGCGTGAAGGTTTTGCCAAATATTTACCGGAAGAAGTGGCCTGGCGTCAGAAAGAACAGTTCTCGGATGGGGTTGGATATGGTTGGATTGATACATTGAAGAAAATTGCCAATGAAACCGTAACTGACGAAATGATGGAGAATGCGAAATTCCGTTTCCCGGTAAATACTCCAATGAATAAAGAAGAATACGTTTACCGTGAGATTTACAGTGAACATTTTCCATCGGATGCTGCGGCAAAATGTGTACCTTCTGAAGCATCAATAGCATGCAGTACTGCAGCAGCACTTGAGTGGGATGCATCGTTTAAGAATAATGCTGATCCATCAGGTAGAGCTGTTAATACTGTGCATGCACAAGGAGCACAATTCGCTGATATTAAGAAAAACTAGGCATACAGATTTATAATCAATCAATTGAAAACCATTCGTTAAACGGATGGTTTTTTGTTTGTATTATTTGGTAAAGCCGCAAAGTGCAACGAAATTCTTAATAATCTCCGGGTTATTGAT
>DAOPJR010000134.1:0-7573 GCA_035399765.1 Draconibacterium sp.
ACGGAGTCCGGTGTGTTATTGCCGCTGGATGGGCTGTTAACGACAGTGCCGCACTTGATTTTGCAGAAGAATTTTATCATCGGATGAACAGCGGAGCAACATTTGGGAAAGCGGTTAAAGAGGCGCGGAAAGTAATTTTCGAAAAATATCCCGAAACCAACACCTGGGGCGCCTACCAGGCTTACGGCGATCCTTTTTATCGGTTTAAAAAACGAGAAGATGAAAAGATTACTTTTTCATACTTTATTAGTAATGAAGCCGAAATCGACCTTAAAAACTTGCTGAGTGAAATTGAAATTGGAAAAGTATCAGTTGAGGAGTATTTACATCAGCTAGATGCTATTTCAATTGCCGTTGACAAATGCGGTGTAAGAAATAAAAAAATTACTGAGTTGGAAGCCATGGTGAGCATGGAATTACGTGAATTTACAAAGGCATGCAATAAATTTAAAGAAGTACTGGACACAAATAATGACTCGGTTTCATTTACCAGTTTTGAGAAATACCAGAATGTTCGGGCTAAAAAGGCCATCGAAGATTATAACGATAAAAAAGATAGTGCAGATAATTTGATAAATGAGTTGGAAGATGTAATTAGTAAACTGACACTTCTCATTCAAATTGGTCAGACTGCGGAGCGAATCAATATTCTGGGTAGTACTTTTAAACGAAAGGCATTTCTTATTACCGACCAGGATTCCAAACTAAAAGCATATGAAAATGCTGCTTATTATTATCAGGATGCTTATACAAAATTTGGCACCTGGTATTCCTTAACCAACTGGCTTATCATCGAAGCAATTTTTACTCTTTCGGGAAAACGAAAATGGAACACCCAGGTAGGAACGGAACCTAAACAATACAAATTATTATCGCTGGATGAAGCAAACCAGAAACTCGATGACCTGGAAAAATCTGTTTCCTCAAAAGCGGAAGGGATGAATTACTGGGAGATGATTAAAGACATCAACATCAAATTATGTAAATACATTCTTAATTTTTCGAAGAACAAGGCACAATCCGATCTCACCGGAATTCAGGATGGAATCAGTGAACTTTGGGAAAAAGCCGGATCGAAAGGAAAACATTTTGCCGAGATTGAACACCTGGAATTCATCATTGATGCTCTCTCGATGGAACAAAACAAACTGACAGAATTGCTTCAGAACAATGTGATAAATATGAAAACAGAATTAGAAAAATTAATCACTAAGAGATAAGTATAAACCCAAAAAAATAAAACAATGGCAAAGTATTTCGACATTCACAATCACCTGTTTAACAAAGACTTTCTCGCAAAAGAATTACTCTATCGCTTAATGAAGGAGTTAAAAAACCTTATTCATCCTGACCGTGATATGGCTGACCAACGCGGTATCAAGGAAAAGGTAAAAAAAATCAGGGAAGTTATTCAGGCAATGAAACGTTTCTCGTATGCGATTAAAGTGTTTAGTAAAAAAGACTCAACCGCGATTTACGAGGAGATTGACAAAACCTACAAAGGCGAATTTATTCTTACTCCTTTGATGTTTGATCTCACGTTTTGTTTTGCTCCAACACCCGATCGCGATGGAAATGTCGAAAATGATCCGGTAAAAAAGGTTTTTGAGAAAGAGATGAACAACATGTTCAAGCAAATTGAAAAAAGGACAAGTTCTTTATCTCGTGATGTCAATTCGGAATCAAGCGACAAGGAAGATAAATTGTGGAACACCTATTTAAAAGAAAAGGAAAAGTTCTTTAAAAGCGCTGAAAAATTGCAATTACAAGATGAAAAAGACTCAGGTAAAATAATGCGTGGTGCCGGAGTAAGACGTATTCCTACCAAAACCGATGGATTTGAAGAACAAATCAAACAGCTGAAAGAACTGAAAGCTCATCCCAAATACAAGGACATGGTTTTTCCATTTCTGGTTGTTGACCCGCGTCGGGAAGGAATTCTTGAATTGGCAAAAGAAAATGTAGGTAAAGACAAATTATTTATTGGCATTAAATTGTATTGCCCCACCGGATACTCACCTACAGATCCGCTATTATATGGACCGGAAGGTGAAAGAGGTGGCATTTATGCTTTTTGTGAGGACAACGGCATTCCTGTAACCACCCACAATTCAGATGGAGGTTTTGCAACCTTATCAAAACGCTTATTGGTTAGTGGGCACATTTATGTGAATGGCGAAATTCAATATCTGGATAAAGAATATGTAGACTTTGGTACATCCATTTTAGATAAAGATGCGGTATATGAACGGGCTGTCACACTCAATCATCCGCAACTGTGGAGAAAAGTGGTTGAAAAGTATCCAAGACTCATTCTCAACCTGGCGCATTTTGGCGGAGGACAGCAGTTGGAAGGAGCTGTTGATCACCCGGACGTAGCAGAACTTTGGTCAAATAATATTATTTCGCTGGTTAAAGATCAGAGATACAATGTTTACACCGATCTGTCATGTTATTCTGAATTCAGTATCCTTCGAAAGTTTCATGAGAGCCCTATATTCCAGGAAATTAAGCACAAGGTTTTGTATGGTTCCGATTTTACACTGCTTTTACTGTTCGATAGCGATTTTGACAATAATGTGTCGCAGTTTAAGCAAATATTTGGAGCCGATTTTGACATAATTGCCAATGCTAACCCAAAAGAATTCCTGAAAAATGTTCTTACCCTGGATATTTAAGTTTTTACAACATGTAATTGTATTTTCGAATGAATACTAAACAGGTAATTATATTGGGAGCAGGAGCTACTAAAGCTTGTGGTGGTCCGTTAACAGATGAGATTCTGCCGGCAGCTCTGAAGAATTGGTTCGAAATGGATGGTCAGCAGTTCTCGGTAAATAACCGGGAAGATTTGCTCTTTCTGGCAAAAGAATTCATGCGCAACTGTTTTAATGTGCCAACTGATGATGATCTGATCACAAAAGACACCTGCCCCTCTTTGCCAATGGTACTAAGCATGCTACGCCGATCGACTCAACTGAATTTACCAATCGGCAACTATGACGGAGAAGACCTGGTAAAAGCCCGACGCGCCATTGAATATTCCATTTTTGCAGTTATCGAAGCAACCTTACAAAGAATTCCCTACAACAAACGTTTTCATACCCAGCTTCTCGAACCTTTTTACAGAAAAGGAGTGGAACCGACTGTGATTTCGTTAAACTACGATGTGATAGTGGATAATGCCATGTTTCTTCTTTCAGAAAGATTCAGAGGCATGGAACCACCCGACTACGGAGTTGACATAGCAACTGAACGATACAAGGATTTTTGCAGAGGCGGCACATTTGGTAATTTGCTTAAAATTCACGGCTCACTAAACTGGATGTATTGTGAAAAATGTAAACGACTGGACCTGTTTATCTCTGAAGGAATGCGAACAGCCAAAGCACTCGACGAACTTTACCATTCAGTTCCATTCGATGATGCGTATAGTTGCCAGGGAACTCCATGCCGAAATCCACATTGTGATGGTTTCATCAACCCGATTTTAATTACGCCAACCTACGTAAAAGATTATGAAAATCCGCATGTCGACAAAGTTTGGAAACAAGCCGAAGAAAAGTTAAAAGAAGCAGACAGAGCAGTTTTTATCGGTTACAGTCTGCCTACGGATGATATAGAAGTTGCCATGCTTTTAAAACGTGGCCTCGATCATTTAGATCGCAAGCAAATTACTGTGGTTGAATATGTTCACGGAGATGATGCAAAACCAACAGACCAAAGAACTCCTATCTACGGACATCCCACAGGAAATCGGTTCAGAAGTTTATTTGGGCAGGATATCGATTGGCAAACCACTGGTTTCCAAGGTTGGTTAGTGGAACAGCAACTGAAAGGATATTTTCCATTCGATTATTGATATAAAATGATATCATAAAACAGAATTAGTTAATAATTCAAAACAAAAAGGAGATCAAAAATTGATCTCCTTTTTTCATATTGTTTATGACCATGTTAGTTAACCGCCGGAGTAATCGTAAATTTGCGGAATTCAACAGGTCCGTGGTCACCCTGAATCTGAAATGGACCGGGTTCTCCTTCGTTGCTGTCGAGCGAGCCACCCGTAATTCCAGGAATAGGACGGTTCGAAATAACTTCTATTCCGTTAAGCAAAACTGTAACATGACGCCCAACAAGTGTCACGTCGTAAGTTTGCCATTCGCCTGGGGCCTTAGCAGCATAAACCGCAGGTGCAATAAAACCGTAAATACCACCAATACTAACATCATCCGTTCTTCCTTTTGAATCTTCAATCTGAAGTTCGTGACGACCGCGAAGATAAATTCCACTGTTACTTCCTGCCGGGTAACGGAATTCAACATGAAGTTTAAAATCATTAAATTTCTGAATACTAACCAGGTTACCACCCGATTCAGTGTTAACCATCACACCATCAATCATCTGAAATTTGCAGTTCTGCGGAATAATCCATTTGTCCATATTGTTGGTAATCAATTCAATAGGATTCCCCCAAATTGGCGGTTCTGTTCTTTCAAGCGAAGGAGCCCGAACACCCGTCCATTCCAGTTTATTACCGGCAAGCATTTGATAACCGGTAAGTTTATCATCCTTCAATGAAAACTCAAAATACAAATCATCAATATCCATCCATTGTGGAGGAATAGTAAAATGATATTTATCTGTACTTTTATCGTAAATAAATTCTGCAACAGGTCTTGCACTGCCTTCGTACCCAACGTAGTATCCGGTTAAGGTAGAGAAACCTGATAATTTAACCATAAGCCACCCCGGAAAACCATTGGAAGCCATTAATCCGTGTCGGAAAAGACCGAGATTCTCGATCTGAGCAGGAGTCATATTTATGGTTAAATCCCACTTGCCAATTAATGGTGAGTCGCTTTCAACGCGCTGTCCTTTAACCGGAGCAAATCCAGTTAAAACAATTACAGCCAATAAAATGATTGCCTTTAGTTTTTTCATACTATTTCTGTTTTAATTAGTAAAATGACAATTTTAGTTTTAACAAATACAAATCTACTTAAAAACATTAGTTGATTAAATACCTCACGACCAATTTATCAGTTATTAATGTTGTCATTTAAAGTTTAGGGTTGACTATTGACAGGTTTCCATTTGAAATCGTTTTGAAAACAAGCATAAAAAAGGTTACCCTAAATCGATTGACCTTTTGTCCTCCCCTGATAATCGTAGGTTTAACCTGATTTATGAATGTTATATGTGATTCATTTTTATACAGATGCAACCGCTCGAATCTTTTTTTCTTCATCACATTTTTATACATTAGACTTTTAATGCATTTAATTTCCACCACTTTCAATGGACCTTATTGAGCGAATAAAGACATTTTATAATTTAACCGAAGAAGAATTAGACATTTCTAAAAATTCGTGGAAGCCCTTATCAATCCCGGCTAAAACTTATTTTATAAAAAAAGGAAAGATTGCGACCCAGATTGGTTTTATTGAACGTGGTTTGTTCCGTTCGTTTTTTTACGATGATAATGCCAACGAAATTACCACTCATTTTTTCATGCCTGGCACAGTGCTTATTTCAATGGAAAGCTTTAATAACCAGGTCCCCGCAAAAGAAAATATTATCTCGCTGGAAGATTCCAAAATCTATGTAATCAGCTATCAGGATATGATGGAACTCTACGAACATGTACCGGCATGGCGCCAAATATCCAAAGATGTTGATGAAATGAAATTTAATGACCTAATGAACCGTTCCATCCAACTTCAGACGCTTTCAGCCAAAGAAAGATATGATCTGTTTTGCCAGAATTACCCGGCAATAATACAGAAAGTGGCATTAAAACATATTGCGTCATACCTGGGTATTGATATTGCAACCCTTAGCCGGATAAGAAAAAAAAAGTGATTTCTGTTTTTTGACTTTTATCAAACAATCTTCATTCAAGGCCACAGTAATTTTGTATTGAAAATCAATATAAAATTATATAACCATGAAAATTCTAATTATAGGCGCCAGTGGCCTGCTCGCAAAACCGGTAATTCAACAACTTGATAAAAAAGGATTTCAGCTCCGTCTGTTTTCAAGAACAGTCAATCCATCGATGTTCATCAACGATTATGATATCGTTCAGGGTGATGTGTTTAACCCAGACGATTTAAACAAAGCTGTTGAAGGATGCGATGCCATTCATATTTCAATTTCAAGGCTGGATGAAAAGAAAGCAACTGAAGCGATTATCAAGGCAGCAAAAAGGAATGGAACGAAGCTCATTACCATGGTTTCAGGGTGTACCGTATCCGAAGAGAACCGCTGGTTCAAATTTATCGATAACAAGTTTCAAGCGGAACAATTGATTATCAACAGTGGAATTCCTTATATGATTTTTCGCCCAACATGGTTCTTCGAGTCGCTCGGGCTGATGGTACGGGATGGAAAAGCCACACTACTGGGTGACCAACCCAACCCTTATCACTGGGTGGCTGTTGACGATTTTGCGAGAATGGTTACTACGGCTTATTCAAAAAAAGAAGCGGCAAACCGAATATTTTACATTTATGGTCCGGAAACTTATTTGATGAAAGATTTACTGGAAAAATATTGCAAGGCATTTTACCCGGAAATTAAAAAAGTATCCGTTGCACCCATTCCGCTTTTAAAATTTATTGCATGGTTAACCCGCAATAAAGAGTTAAAGGAAGCCTGCGAATTATTCTCTTATTTTCAGAAAGTTAGAGAACCTGAGATTAATTCAGAAACCGATGATATGCTTGGCGTGCCGGAAATAAATTTTCAAAAATGGCTTGAACATAAAAGCGAGTAAAAATGCAAAAAGGTGTCTCAACGGTACCATTATCCTTTAACCGGAGAATGGTTATAGCATCGGCAAGTGTAACCAGAAAGAAAAATGCCATACACAGTTTTACCGAAGTTGATGTGACGATCCCACGCAAACTAATTCAATCTCTTTTTGAACAAACCGGCGAGAAACTGTCGTTTACAGCTTATATTGTAAAATGTCTGGCACAAACAGTCAAACAATATCCACAATTCAATTCATTTATCAAGGGGAGTAAACTGGTAATGCTTGATGATATTACCATCAGTGTAATGACGGAAAGGGAATTTGAAGGAGAGAAAGTTCCTGAACCGCTTGGAATACAACAGGCACAATTAAAAACATACCGTCAGCTAAGTGATGAAATCAGATCAGCACAAAAAAACACCGGCAAAAAACTGGGAAGCCTGAACAACCAAACCTGGATCCGCTTTATTCCCGGATTTTTAATGAAAACATTTATAAAGCTGGCCGACAGGAATATAACAATGGCAAAACGATACGGTAAAGTAGCAGTAACTGCTGTTGGAATGTTTACCAATGAACCCATCTGGTTTATCCCGCATGGAACAGCAACCGTGATGTTAACTGTTGGTAGTATCGTAAAAAAAACTGTTTGCATCGATGACAAAAAACAAGAACGCGAATTTTTATGTCTTACCGCCTCGTTTGATCACGATATTGTTGATGGAGCACCGGCTGCCAGATTCATGAATCAACTGATTGAAACCATCAGAAGTGGTTATTTCATAAAATGAAATATTATTCCTTGAAAAT
>DAOPJR010000135.1:0-5213 GCA_035399765.1 Draconibacterium sp.
AGTTGGCGGGCCGCAACGAGGAATCCTGTTGAGGCTCTCCGATATGAGTGACAAAATCTTGAGAATTGAAGTATTTATGGATAATAACATTCAGATATGAAATCAGATAATAGGATAAAAACCTACTAACAATGCAAATTCATAAACTAAAAATAACCATCAGAAATGCCCGGAAAAATGGCGTTTTAACGTTTGCCAAATTGTTTGGATTAACCCTTTCGTTTGCGGTAGTTTTATTTGCTGCCGGATATGTTTATTATGAAACCAGTTTCGATAAAAGCATTCCCGACCACGATAGAATTTATCGTTGCCTGATGCAGGGACAACTAAGCGAAGAAAAAGCAGACTATGCAGTTACCAGTCCGGCTCAGGCTACCGCAATGACAAACGATGTACCTGGAATTATTGAAACCATGAGAATGCTGGGAAGAGGTACAGCCAGTTTTAAAAAAGACGAAACGCTAGCAGGCGAAGGACAACTTTATAATGCCGACCCGAATTTCTTTACGTTTTTCAGTATTCCTTTAACATCCGATTTGGAAAATCCTCTTGCCGCAGATAATAACCTGGTTGTTGCCAAAAGTATTGCGGAGAAACAGTTCGGTTCAGCTGAGAATGCACTTGGAAAGATACTTCAGATAAGAAGAGAGGATTTTGTAATTACAGGTGTTTTTGATGATTTGCCTGGCAATTTTCACTTACAGGTAGATTTTGTTCAACCGTTACATAAATCCAATCCGGATGAAGTTGGCTGGGGTTCACAGAGTTATTATACCTATTTTAAAACCGCTCATCCGAATGCCAATGTGGATGAGTTAAATTTCAAAATCACTCAATCGGTTTACATACACTCCGACGACAGGGTTGATGCAGCAAATGCAAAAACGATGGCCGATTTAAAATATACCGACAACATCTACCTTTTCTATACCTGCGAACCTTTAAAAGCTATTCATTTCAGCAACCACAAATTCGACCCTGCAAAAACTTCGAATAAAACTTATGTTTATGGAGCTATAATAATTGCACTGCTTATTCTGGTAATTTCTTCGGTCAACTTTATTAATCTTACGCTTGCCAATATTTTAACCCGGCTAAAAGAAGTCGGGATTCGAAAAACACTCGGAGCCTGTAAAAACAACATCACTTCCCAGTTTTTGTACGAAACCTTTGTTTTTTTCATCGTTTCGTTTGTATTGGCAGTGGCTCTTTACCTGTCAATAAGTTCTCCGTTGGCTCATTATCTTGGTTTCGATATTTTACTTTCAAATAAGCTTCTAGGAAGAATCATTGCAGGAGCTTTCGTTGCACTGCTTCTGTTTAGTTTGGCTGTCAACATCATACCGATTATCCTGACATCGAATAAAAAAATTCTGAGCCTGATTAAGAATGATAATGTGGTTCAAAAGCATCAGTGGAAAAAACACGGTTTTATCCTTGTTCAATTCATTTTGTCCGGCCTCATAATTCTTAGTTCAGTCATCGTTCAGAAACAAATCAATTTTGTGGTTAATAAAGACAGGGGATATGACTCAGGCAACGTAATCATGTTATCGATGTGGGATATGAGTCCGCAGTCGCGTGAAAGTTTTATTGAGAAGCTGAAGACTTATAATACTGTACAGGCGGTTACAACAAGTGATGTTTATTTTGGCGAAGATTTTAGTATGAACTCAGCCTATTTCGAAACCAACGAAGAACAAAACTATTTTCATACCAGTGTTTTACCGGCAGATGATGAATTTCTGAACACCTTTGGTTTGCAAATGAAAGAAGGGCGTTATTTTGAAAAACAAAGGAAAACCGATGACGATGCAGTAATACTGAACGAAGCGGCGGTAACAGAGTACCTAGGAGAAGGTTCGTTGATTGGTAAGAAAGTAATTGTTGGAGATCGCAGTTACAATGTAATCGGGATCATTAAAGACTTTAATTTCCGATCGCTGCATCATAAAATTGAACCGCTGGTAATGACACGAGTAGAAAACTTTGGAAATTTATGTGTAAAGGTTAGAAATGCACAAATTCCTGAAGTTCTCGGAATACTGCAAAACCTTTGGAAGGAATTTAAAATCGAATTTCCATTTAGTTACCGTTTCCACGATGAAGTTGTGGCACGGCATTATGCCAACGACCAGCAGGCAAAGAAACTACTATTGTTCTTATCAGTCATTTCATTGTTAATTGCCAGTGTTGGCTTGTATGCAGTAAGTTTCTTCTCGATTCTTAGAAAAACCAAGGAAATCGGTATTCGAAAAGTAAATGGCGCCAAGATCTCCGAAATACTTACGATGCTCAATAAAGACTTTGTTAAATGGGTAGTAATCGCCTTTGTAATTGCAACACCTATTGCTTATTATGCAATGCATAAATGGCTCGAAAATTTTGCTTACAAAACCAGTTTAAGCTGGTGGATATTCGCGCTGGCAGGTCTGCTGGCTTTAGGAATTGCGTTGTTAACAGTTAGCTGGCAAAGCTGGAAAGCAGCTACGAGAAATCCGGTGGAAGCATTGCGGTATGAGTAATTTTATACGGCGGAATCATTATCGCCTAAAACATCAGAAACATGATAAACACAATTAGATCAATTTACCGAAAGGCCCTAAAATATAAGAGTTATACAGTAATTAATATATTTGGCCTGGCTACAGCATTTGCCCTGTCGTCACTTCTGCTTTTGTATGTATATAATGAATTTCATGTAGATGCATTTCACCATAACCGGGACCGGATTTACAGGGTTGTTGATGCCGGAGATGGTACTGCTTTTACAAATCCGGTGCTGGCCGGTGAATTGAAAAGCACCTTCCCCGAGATTGAGGAGGTAGCACGTGTCAGGCATAACGGAAATGGTTTTTATAAATATGAAAATTCGGTAGTAGATATTCCATATGATATGTGTTTTGATTCAACAGTATTCAGCATGTTCGATTTCAAACTCATTGCCGGAACAGAAAAGGATGCGCTGCAAAACCCATTCTCCATTGTTTTAACAAAAAGCATTTCAAACAAAATATTTGGAGACAAGGACCCAATCGGACAGGTTCTCCGATATAATAACGTCTGCGATTTTACGGTAACAGGAATAATTGAAGACCTCCCGGCCAATTCAACTTTCACTGTCGATGCCATTCTGCCTTTCCAGTTGCTGGCTTTTCTGTGGAATGGGTACACGGGTGAACCTTCCAATGATTTTTTTACAAGGGACAACGGTTCGTTTCATACCTACATCATGTTCAAGCCGGGTGTCGATGTTGCTTCCATTGAAGATAAAATAGATGCATTTGTTAAAGATAAATCTTATGGACAGGATTTTAAACTTCAGCCAATGAATGACATTTATTTTGGGTATAATAACCGCGACCGGTGGATTCATAAAGGTGAGAAGTCTATTGTTATTCTTTTAATGTCAATTGCCATTGGTTTACTTGTTATCAGCATTATAAATTACATCAATCTAAATTCGGCAGTAACACTAAATAACCTGTTTGGCTTTGGAATCAAAAAAATACTTGGGGCCAAACCGTGGCAGATTATCATTAATTCGGTGGTAGAAACTATGTTATATTTTATCGTTTCAATCGGTTTAGCTACATTGATTGTGTTTTTAATAAATCAACCATTTCAGCATATTTTAGCAGAGGAATATCACTTTTCATCGCTTTTAAACACAAGCAATCTAATAGTTGTGCTCAGTACGTTAGTTTTAATTGCGCTTATTTCAGGGATTGTACCTGTACATTATTTCAAAAAAGCGCCGGCTTCGGCAATTATCAAAATGAGAAGTTTTGGAAACGGTTCCTCCAGTCTGCTTAACAGACCTCTGATAATTGTCCAGTTTTTCATTGCCATTCTTTTTATCGTTTCTGCAATAACCATTAAAAAGCAGGTAAATTATATCAATAATAAAAACTTAGGGTTCGACAAAGATTTGTTGGTTTACGTCGATCTTCGGTCGTACGATTTGTCGCTGTCTGAAGCTGATGTACTCAAAGAAAGATTGATTTCAGATTCACGAATTCAAAGTGTTTCCTATTCGTCGGGTATTTTTGGCGATGTCCGCCGTGGTACTTTCGCAGAATTAAATGATAAAAAAGCTTTATACCGAAGAATTCCTACTGATCCGGACTACGTAAAAACAATGCGTTATAAAATTATTGAAGGACGCGATTTCAGCAACGATATAAAATCGGATGAAACATCAAAAGCCTATATAGTAAATCAGGCCCTGGTGAGGGCTTTTGATATGGAAAATCCTTTGGAGGAGAAACTGAATAATCACCCCATTGTTGGCGTTGTCGAAGATTTTAATTTCGAGCCTGTTCAAAACAGTATTCAGCCTGTCGCTTTGCAATATGATCCTTCGGAAGCGATGTGGATTGCAAATGTCAGGCTTAATTCAGGCGACTTGCAAGGTTCAATACAATATATCGAAAACGTAATAAAAACCATAAAACCCGACAGTCCGTTCCGCTATTCTTTTGCCGACGACAGGATTGCTACTTACTACCAGAAAGAGGTGCAATTCTCAAAGTTGTCGACCATATTTTCTGTTGTCAATATCCTTATTTCATGTATCGGGTTAGTTGGCCTGGTTTTGTTTGCCATTAGCAGAAGGATTAAAGAAATAGGCATCCGCAAAGTAAACGGCGCAAAAGTTTCTGAAGTTTTAATTATGCTGAACAAAGACTTTGTGAGATGGGTAGTAATTGCATTTGTAATTGCCACGCCCGCTGCATATTATGCTATGAACAAATGGCTCGAAAGCTTCGCCTACAAAACCACTTTAAGCTGGTGGATATTTGCTTTGGCAGGTTTGCTGGTGTTGGGAATTGCATTGCTTACCGTTAGCTGGCAAAGCTGGCGGGCTGCTACACGGAATCCGGTGGAAGCTTTACGTTATGAATAACAAACATTACAGAAAACAAGATTTAGAAATAATTAAAGACAATTAACGATGTCAGTTTATTTTTTTAAAAGTACAATCAGAAACTTTGTGAAACACAAAAGTTCGTTCCTGATCAACTTAATCGGACTTGCGGTGAGCTTCTCCTGCGCCATGCTTATTTTTCTTTGGGTAAACGACGAATGGCAGGTAGATAGTTTTCATAAAACTAACAGGCAGCTCTACCAGATAATGGAAAATCATGTTCAGAAGGAAGGGATCTATACACAATCGTGGACTCCGGATATGCTGGGACGCACTTTTGCCA
>DAOPJR010000135.1:5313-7557 GCA_035399765.1 Draconibacterium sp.
ACACCGAAAAACTCAACCATTCAGTTTGATTTTGCGCTTTCATACGATGCATGGATGGATTTAAGCAGAAAAGTGGGGCGTGAAATCGGATGGGGAAATCATGCTCCCTGTACTTACCTGGTGTTAAAAGAGAATACTGACATAAAACAGTTCAATGCAAAAATCGAGAACTATTTAGAAACAAAATCAGGAAACAGTAGCATCAAGTTGTTTATTGTTCCGTTTTCGAGCCAGTATTTACATGGAAAATTCGAGAACGGAGTTCAAACCGGAGGGCGTATCAGCTACGTTAGTTTATTTAGCCTGATTGCTGTTTTTATCATCCTGATTGCCGGAGTCAATTTTATGAATCTAACTACCGCAAGAGCTTCGGGCAGATTCAAGGAAATAGGAATCAAAAAAGTGGTTGGAAGTGGCAGAGGAAGACTTATCGTTCAGTTTGTATCAGAATCAGTACTTCTTACTTTCCTGGCACTTCTGGTATCATTGGGTATTGTTTATTTAATGCTTCCGTTGTTTAACCAGATTACTGCAAAAAACCTTGTGTTTAGTTCGCATTTGCAGTTCTTTTTAATTCTTCCTTTAATTGCATTCTTGCTGGCGGTAATCACTGGCCTGTACCCGGCACTTTATCTTTCAGGTTTTAACGGTTTGCAAACTTTAAAAGCTAAGTTTTCAAATCAGAATGGCGAAATATGGGCAAGAAAAGGCCTGGTGGTTTTTCAATTCGTCATTTCTGTTGTACTCATAATCTCGGTTATAGTAATTCACCGGCAGGTTGAATTTATAAGAAATAAAAACCTGGGATACAATAAAAATCACGTTGTTTTCTTTGATAGAGAAGGAGAAATAGCCAATCACCAGGAAGCATTTCTTCAGGAAGCTGGCAAAATTCCGGGAGTAATCAATATTTCAAGTGTGGGTGGAACATTGATTGGAAGTTTTGCATCAACCTATGATGTTAGCTGGCCGGAAAAAGAACCCGGCTCCAATATTCAATTCGAGGTTATCCCTGTAAACTATAATCTGATTGAAACACTTGAAATGGAATTGGCAGAAGGACGGAGCTTTTCTGCAGAATTTAAAAACGATAAAGAAAAGATTATTCTTAACGAGAAAGCTGTTGAAATAATGGGATTGAAAGACCCGATAGGAAAAACCATTAGGTTCTGGGGAAATGACAGGCAGGTGGTCGGTGTTTTGAAGAACTTTAATTTCGAATCGCTGAAAGAAGAAATCAATCCGCTTCTCTTTTATCTAGATCCCGATAAAACGATGAAAATAATGGCCCGTATTGAAGCCGGGCAGGAAGCTAAGGTTTTAAAGGCTTTGGCGACAGTTTATGGCGAATTTAATACGGGTTTTCAATTTGATTACCAGTTTATGGATGCTGTCTGGAATGCGCAGTACGAGGCAGAAACGCGTGTCGGGATTTTATCACGTCTTTTTGCTGTGTTGGGGATATTTATTTCTTGTCTTGGATTGTTTGGGCTGGCTTCGTTCGCAGCTGAAAAGCGAATCAAGGAAATTGGTGTTCGTAAGGTAAACGGGGCAAAAATATCAGAAGTAATGGGAATGCTAAATAAAGAATTTGTCCAGTGGGTGTTTATTGCATTTGTCATTGCAACACCGGTTGCCTGGTACATCTTGCACAAATGGCTCGAAAGTTACGTTTACAAAACCACTCTGAGTTGGTGGATATTTGCTTTAGCCGGGATTCTTGCCCTGGGAATTGCATTACTGACTGTGAGTTGGCAGAGTTGGCGGGCTGCTACACGGAATCCGGTTGAAGCGCTCAGATATGAGTAGGAGAGCAAAATCCCGATTGCCCGGATTAAATGCCTGGAGTTAAATAAACACCTGTTTTTATAGAAAATAGGATAAACAACATCTTGAAGTCCTGATTTTAATAGAATCATTAAAATATCAGGAACATGCCAAAAATCTGTACATGAATTGTCAAATAATTTGACAATTTTGATTTCGGCATTATTTGTAAATGTTTGGTTAATTGTGATTTATGAATAAGGCATTGTAATTGGTTTACAACTCATATTTGTAAGCTTTATTCAAAAATTGAAGAGATATAAACATTCAGATGAGTATTTAGCCAAATAAAAGAAAACATGATCAAGCACTTTTTTATTAATATTCTTCGGAATATCCGTCACAATGTGGTTTTTACGGCAATTAACCTTACTAATCTTATTAGACTTCTTTAAAGTAGTCTTATTTTTTGCTTTT
>DAOPJR010000136.1:0-7549 GCA_035399765.1 Draconibacterium sp.
ACTTTAAATTGTTTGACGCAGAAGCAAGAAATGTATTGGATAGTACTTCAATTGATATTAACGTCTTGGAAATTGAAGATGTGAGTCTTCAGTTAGTCGAACGTCCAACACATGTGCTTGCAGGAGAAAATATAAATGCCGTTTATTTGGTTCAAAACAAAGGAAATACCGAAAAAGAAGTGTTTTTAAATGCTTCAAATTGTGATGTTATCGGGAATCCTACTCTTATGCTTGAGCCGGGTGAAACACAACAAATTAGGATTACGAAAACAACCTCATCAGAAGCTTTTGAAAGCAGGAGTGAGTCTTATACAATGCGAGTACAAGCCGGCGACAGTATACTTAAGAGCGTTTACGCAAGTACACTTGTACTTCCTTCTCAAAAAGCAAAACGCGATGTGTATTTCAGATTCCCGGTAAAAGCATCCGCAACATATTTGGCCACTAACCGAAATAATAATTTTGAATCAGCGTACCAGTTTCAGATCGAGGGAAATGGCACACTCGATCCGGAAGGGAAGCACCAGTTATCGTTTTTAGCCCGTTGGCCAAACAACACTAATCTCAGTTTTATGGGTCTTTACGACCAATATTATCTCTTTTATGCTAACAGGAATCTTGATCTTTTTCTGGGTGAAAAATCATTTATGATTACACAACTTACTGAAAATTCAAGATACGGAAGAGGAGTGGAAACAAAGGTTACGCTGAATAACGGATTCAATGTTGGATTTACTTATCTAAAGCCACGTTTCTATGAGGATATTGAGAATGAAATGTCGTTTTCTTCGGGGTTCAATTTCAATGAAAACAACAAAATTGCCCTGTATTACCTTTCTAAAAAATATGTAACCGATTCCGATCCCGCTCAATTAATTAGTGCAACAGTTGAATTAAATCCTTTTGAACGTACAAATATCGAAATGGAAATTTCGAGAGGATATTTTATGGGAGAAGCATCAAACGCTTACCGTGCCGGGCTAAACAGCCAGTTCTTCATTTTTCAGGTATCGGGAATTTATTACGATGCCGGCAAATATTATCCGGGCTATTATACCAACTCAAAGTTCTACTCGGGAAATGTTAATGTAAGGCTGACAGAAAAGCTGAGTTTTTCGTTCAACGGAAGAGAGGATTTTACCAATGCGCAGTTGGATACATTTTTTGTTATTGCTCCTTATTCCAGGATGCTGCAAGGGGCAATGACTTTTCGGCTTACTAACGAAAGTTCGTTTCGACTTTATTATCGGCAATACGAAAGAAAAGACAGGCTGAGTCTCGAAAAATTTCATTATCAGACTAATTCTTGGAATTTGCAATGGAGTCAACGCTATAGAAGATTTTTTTATTCGCTTACAGGGGAACTGGGTGAAACTACCAATTACCTGCTTGCCGATAATAATGCGCAAAACAGCTACCGTGCGGCCGCAGATTTAAATTATCGTTTCAACTCCAAACATTCGATTCGCGTGTTTGGAACCTGGTCAAACGTTAACCAATTTGTGTCAACTGACCAACGAAAATTAACAGCGGGAATTTCGGCAAACAGTAACCTGACAAAAAACTTCCGTGTGAATTTTTACCTTCAAAATGCTTATGATATTGAAGATTATTACCGAAACCGAAACTTGTTACAATTCAATCTGAATTATAACTTTCTTAAACACCATAACATTGCTCTTCGTAGTTTTTATACCATTTTTAAAACGGAAGTCAACCCCGAATTTACAATGGCTTTAACTTATTCTTACGACCTTGGTATACCCATGAAACAAATTGTTAAAGGGGGTAAAATTACCGGGAAAGTTATCGATCAGCAGGGGAATGCGGTGGAAGGCATTTATCTTAGAATTTTAAATGAAACTACTGTATCAAACAGAAATGGAGAATATGAATTTAAACTGGTTCCTCCCGGGCGACAAATGTTACTGATTGATAATGAAAAGCTTGAACTGGATGAGGTCACAAATATTCCAATGCCGCTGGAAGTGGATGTAGTTGACAATGAAACAACAGAAATTACTATTCAAATTGTGAAAGGATGTAAAATAAGTGGCAAAATTGAACTTGAGAAGGCTTCCTTGAATGTTCTGAATAATCAAACTGTGAGTTTGGGAAATATTGTTCTTGAACTGACATCAGATCTTTCCAGCTACAGGATTACTACCGACCAAAACGGTGATTTCACTTTTCCATTTGTTCGGCCGGGTCCGGTGGTACTTAAGATCTATTCAAACACCATTCCTTCGGGATATGCCCTGCCACAAGCAAACTACAGTTGGATGCTCCTGCCCGGGGAAGAAAAAAATATAGTGGTCAAGCTTGAATCAAAAAAGAAAAACATCATTTTCAAACCATCGGGAAATCTTTCTGCAGGTAATTCTTTATCAACTGAAGGGATTAATAACTCCCTGAAAATTGACCAACCTGAACAGCAAATTTTCTATTCTGTTCAGGTTGGCGCATTTCGAAAAGCTTTACCAAACAAAGCTGGATTTCTTCAGAATGAACCTTTTTATTTCGAAAAACAAATTGATAACTTACACAAATATTTTATCGGGAAGTTTGATTCTCAGGAAGAAGCAGAGAAAGAACTGATTCGCTTAAAAAAGAAGTTTAGTCAAGCTTTTATTGTAGTTTTAGATAAAGATAAAGTCATGAATCTGGAGAAATATTCAAAAGGAGCAGGTAAGAAATGAAAATACAAATTAAATATGTACTGTGCCTGGCAATGCTGGTATTTGAAATATTACCGGTGTTTTCTCAAAACGAAAGTGGTAGTATAAATGTCAGGTTTTCTATACCGGAGATTGCTGTGATGGATATTGAACCGGACTATAACAACATTGAATTTTCAGTGAGTGCTTCTGCCGACCCGGGAGGAGAACCGGCACTAAAACAAATCTCAGGTGAATCTGTCTGGATTAATTATTCTTCTGCAATAAGAAAAAACGGAAACAAAAGATCGATCAATGCTCAAGTGACAGACAATAGTCTGCCGGAAGGAATCTCTTTTTATATTGAAGCATCTGCCGCTTCACCTTTTGGAAGCAGAAACCAGGGTGTGTCGACAGGAAAAGTGAAAATTACCCAAGAACCACGACCTATTATTACCGGTATTGGCAGCTGTTTTACTGGCGACGGAGTAAACATGGGGCACGAACTCAGGTATTTTGTTGAGATTACTGATTTTGAAAAAATAGAGAGCAAAACCGATCAGGTTTTTACAGTAATGTACACAATAACAGACAACTAAATGAATAGGAATATATTAATAATAGCGTTATTGATGTTGATGGCTCTTTTATCAAAAGCCCAATCTATGAAAATTGAGATAAGCGGAACTGCTACCTTCGACATGAATAGTTTCACTGTTACCGAAGCAGGAAGCGATTTTCCTTCCAATATAGAAATTGAATCAAACTTGATGCTTTCGATTAATTCAGGCAATATTTGGGACTGGTGGGGTAATTCAAACCGAAAATGGAAAATAGAGGTTCGGCGGGAGGATATAAGTTGGAATGATGCAATCAATCTTGAAATCGTACGAAGTGGAAATGGATATTCGATAAATAATAGGGGAAATACTGGGCATATTTATAACGGAACTAATTTTCAATCGGTAGGAAACAATTCCAGCTATTTCTTTGGTGGGAAAGGTCTGATATATTACATCCCCATCCAACTTCGTTTATCCGGATTTTCGATTGTGAATGGTGCCAACGATTACGAAACAAATGTGATCTTAACAATTTACGACGATTGAATCGAATTCCCGATTGTTTAGCGGGAAAGGATTCTTACATTTGAACATGCAAAAACTTCAGTTAATCACATTATTATTTGTTTTACTGATTTCTTGTCAGGACAGGGAAGCAGCCCCTGTTACCATTCCTGTTTGGCTTGAACCGCGCATTCAGGAACTGGAAGCTTCAGGATGTTATGGATGTTCCGTCACCCGCTACACGTACAACGATGAGTTTTACTATCACGTTTACTGCAATTACTGGTCATGTTCCAATTGTGAAACATACCATTACAATGGTGATCTTGTTGATTGGTCAGTTACAAGTTATGCCGATTTTTATCAAAATAAGACGCGACCTATCATTCTTTGGGAATGCGCGAAAGACACGAGTGCTCCTTAATTCAGGCCATAATTTCAACCCGGTTGCCATCCGGATCTAATATCACACTTTCATAATATCCGTCACCAGTAATACGAGGTTCACTAACTACTTTAAATCCATCTTTTCGTAAGGTTTCCGTAATTTCCTTTACACGGCTGATCGAGCCGGTTTGGATTGAAAAATGAATGATTCCGGAAAATTGTTTTATCGGGTCGTTCTTTGTTTTGGGAATATTAGGCATTTCCATAATTTCCAAACGACATTCTCCGTCGAAACTGAGGAAATACGAACGATATTCTCTTGAATGATTATGATAAACTTCGGATGAAGAAGCATCGAAATAATGCACATAAAAGTTGCGAAGTCCTTCCAGGTTATATGTCCAAATAGCGATGTGTTCAATACGCATGACTTTCAATTTAATGTATTAAAAATACGAAACCTTTTACTTAAAATCCACTATAAAACTTAAATTTTACCTTCCCACTCCGAGAAGAACTGTTCGAGATATTTTTCCATAAATTGATGTCTGCCCTCTGCCATTTTTTTCGCGGTAGAAGTGTTCATCCTGTCTCTAAGTAAAAGCAATTTCTCATAAAAATGATTGATGGTTGGGGCTGTTGTTTTTTGATATGCTTCAAAACTGGAATGCATTTCCGGATTTTCATCCGGGTGATAAAGCAGGCGTCCTTTGTTTCCTCCATATGCAAAAGTCCGTGCAATCCCAACTGCACCAATGGCGTCTAATCGGTCGGCATCCTGAACAATCGCTGCTTCAAGAGAAGTGGCTGCTGTTTCAACTCCGGCGCCTTTAAACGAAACTTCAGCGATTATCGATAGTATTTTTTCACTCTGTTCATTCGGAAGCCCGATTTGAATTAACCAGGCTTTTGTTTGTCCCATTTGTTCATCTCCCGATAATTTCCAATCATCGAGATCATGCAGCAAGGCAGCCATTTCAACAATAAAAAGATCACCACCTTCTATATTTGCAAAACGAATGGCCAGATTTCTGACACGATGAATATGCCACCAATCGTGACCCGAACCATCTTTTTCAAACCGAACACGAATGAAGTTTTCTGTGTATTCAAGGACTTTTTTCTGTTGAATAATTGAATTCATACGCTGAAATTAATGCTGCAAAAATAAAATGAAATACCTAAAAAAAGTTAAATATTTTTGCGCACAATCATAATACACTGAATATCAGGCATTATTTTGATTGCCAGGCTTAATGAAACATAAGTTACACACGGCGAATGTGTTTTTTGCTATTTTTGCAACGAATAAGGGAATGTAATCGTTGAATAAGTTACGGTTACTGTAAACAGACAGGAAATTAATATGACAAAAATCTCGAAATTAACCTTGCCGTCTCTGTTTTACAATTCGGTTAAGGAATTTTCTGATAAAACTTCGCTTGTATTTGCAGGTGAAGAAAATTACACATACGGCCAATTGGGGAAAGATGTGGAATTAGTGGCAGAAATGCTTCTTGATATAGGCGTTCGGAAAGGTGATAAAGTTGCCATTCTGGGTACAAATATGCCTAACTGGGGGAAGACATTTTTTGCCATATCGTTAGTGGGTGCTATTGCTGTGCCTATTTTGCCTGATTTTCATACTCGTGAAATACAAACAATCATTGAACATTCCGAAGCGAAAGTACTTTTTGTTTCAAAGGGACTGTACAACCAGATAGGTGATGAAACAGTTGAATTGCTGCAGAAAATAATAATGATCGAAAATTTCGCGATTATACAGAAATATACACCGTCCAGCCATTTGGAATTATTATCTACTTCTATTCCTTTATGCGTAAAAAAATTCAAAAAAGAGGAAGTAGATGAGCAAGATCTGGCATCGATTATTTACACTTCAGGTACAACAGGTAACTCAAAAGGAGTGATGTTGTCGCATAAAAACCTGGTATGGACTGCGCAGCAATGTAATACGTTACAGAAAGTTGTTCCGGAAGACCGTTTCTTGTCCGTCCTGCCTCTATCGCACACGCTCGAAAATACGGTTGGATTTTTGCTCCCGTTTATGTTCGGGGCATCTATTCATTACTTGCGTAAACCGCCTGTTGCTTCGGTATTAATGCCGGCTTTCGAAAAAGTAAGGCCAACTATTATGTTATCGGTACCGCTGATTATAGAGAAGGTATACAAGGCTAAAATATTGCCGACTTTTCAAAAAAATGCTATCATGCGGTTTCTTAGTAATTTTGCTCCTACCCGTAAGGTGTTACATAAAGTAGCTGCAAAGAAATTATATGAATCGTTTGGTGGGAAATTACACTTCTTTGGAATCGGAGGAGCCAAACTAGACAGTGCCGTTGAACGTTTTCTGTTTGAAGGCGGGTTCCCGTACGCTATTGGTTACGGATTAACAGAAACAGCTCCCCTTTTAGCTGGTGCTGTTGCAAAAAACAGGACTATTGGATCAACTGGGATTGTTATGGAAGGTGTTCAGGTTCGTATTGCCGATGCCGACCCAAAAACCGGAGAAGGTGAAATTCAGGCCAAGGGTGCGAATGTAATGCAAGGATATTACAAAGCTCCGGAACTTACCCGCGATGTTTTTACCGAAGACGGGTGGTTTAAAACCGGCGACCGTGGAATGTTCGACAAAAAGAATCGTTTGCATATTAAGGGCCGTATTAAAACCATGATTGTAGGAGCCAGTGGCGAAAATATCTATCCCGAAGAAATCGAATCGGTAATCAATAAAATGCGCTTTGTTCTCGAATCACTGGTTGTAGAGAAGAAAGGGAAACTGGTCGCAATGATTCACCTGAATATGGAAGAAATTGAAGAAAATTTCAAATATCTGAAAGAAGAGGCAAAACAGTTTGTTTCTGCCAAGGCAGATGAGATACTACTTGAGATTCAGAAGAAGGTTAATCTTGAAGTAAATAAATTCTCAAAAATCAGCCAGGTGGTATTACATCCATCTCCTTTTGAACGTACCCCAACTAAAAAAATCAAGCGCTTCTTATACGCTTAGCGTAAACAATATTTACTAAAAAGGGAAGCTTTCAATAGGGCTTTCCTTTTTTTATTATAGGTCACCAAAGTTTTTTTACTTTTGTAGCCACAAATCGCGAAAGGATATGGTAACTGAGTCAAGATACAGTGCAAGAGGAGTTTCAGCATCAAAAGAAGATGTTCACGCAGCCATCCGCAACGTGGATAAAGGCATCTTTCCAAAGGCATTTTGTAAGATCGTTCCTGATATCCTGGGAGGTAACCAGGATTGGTGCAATATTATGCATGCCGACGGTGCCGGAACCAAATCGTCACTGGCTTATATATACTGGAAAGAAACAGGGGACCTTTCGGTTTGGAAAGGAATTGCGCAGGATGCGCTTATCATGAATGTTGACGACCTCCTTTGCGTAGGTGCTACCGATA
>DAOPJR010000137.1:0-7443 GCA_035399765.1 Draconibacterium sp.
TAGGTACTTCCAGGTTGAAGATTGGAATAACTTTCGTTTCAGCTTTTTCAATCGACCCATCCAGGATGGCGTTGATAATACCACGGGTGTCTTTGATAGAAATACGTTTACCCGAACCGTTCCAACCAGTATTCACTAGGTAAGCTTCCGCTCCGTGAGCTTCCATTTTTTTCACTAATTCTTCACCGTATTTTGTTGGGTGTAATGAAAGGAATGCGGCACCAAAACAAGCTGAGAAAGTAGGAGTTGGTTCAGTAATACCACGCTCGGTACCAGCCAATTTAGCAGTAAAACCTGAGAGGAAGTGATATTTGGTTTGATCCGGAGTTAATTTCGAAACCGGAGGCAGTACACCAAATGCATCGGCACTTAAGAAAATCACTTTTTTAGCATGACCAGCTTTTGAAGGAACGGCAATATTGTCGATGTGGTAAATTGGATATGAAACACGGGTATTTTCAGTCACTGAGCCATCATTGAAATCGATAACACCATCAGCATCAACTGTTACGTTTTCTAACAGTGCATTACGTTTTATTGCAGCATAGATTTCCGGTTCCGACTCTTTATCCAATTTAATGGTTTTAGCATAGCAACCACCCTCGAAGTTGAAAATACCATCGTTATCCCAACCGTGTTCATCATCACCTATCAACTGACGGTTAGCATCGGTTGAAAGGGTTGTTTTACCTGTACCTGAAAGGCCAAAGAAAATAGCAACGTCACCATCTTTTCCTACATTAGCCGAGCAGTGCATGGAAGCCATTCCGTTCAGTGGCAAGTAGTAGTTCATCATGGCGAACATACCTTTTTTCATTTCACCACCGTACCAGGTACCGCCAACAACGTGCATTTTTTCAGTTAGGTTAAAAACCGTATACACTTCTGAGTTCAAACCTTGCTCTTTCCAGTTTGGATTAACCGTTTTTGAAGCATTTAATGAAACAAAATCAGGTTCTCCGTAATTTGCTAATTCTTCTTCGGTTGGACGAATGAACATGTTTTTTACAAAGTGAGCTTGCCATGCAACTTCCATAATGAAACGTACTTTTAAGCGGCTGTCTTCGTTAGCCCCGCAAAAAGTATCAACAACAAATAATCTTTTCCCTGAAAGTTGTTTAACTGTAAGTTCCTTCAATTCTTTCCAAACCTCTGGAGTTGTAGGTTTGTTATCGTTTTTGGCTTGCTCCGAAGTCCACCAGATTGTGTCTTTAGTGGTATCGTCTTTCACGATAAATTTATCTTTTGGAGAACGTCCTGTGAAAACACCGGTCATTACGTTAACAGCATCCAGTTCTGTCAACTGACCTTTTTCGAAACCTTGTAATTCTGGTTTCATCTCTTCTTCGAAGAGTTGTTCATAAGATGGGTTGTATACGATTTCTTTTACGTCAACAATACCGTACTTACTTAAATCCAAATTTTTCATAACTACCTAATAATTAACTTAATAAATGATATTTCTTGTTTTTTAAAATCGGTGTCCAAATTTAATTGTTTTTTCCAGAGCTCAGGTCTAAGCTACTCAAATTGGACTGAATCAGGAACCGATTAAACGTTCATTTAACATACTTTCTTCTATTCATAAATTCACGCGATCATTTCAATACTAAATCAAAAAAGGTGCAGATCATTCTTCTGCACCTTACCTAATCTATTATATCAAATATTTAGTTATGAAATTAAGATCTTGGATGAAATTGCTGAATGGTATCTTTTAAATATTCCCGGTCGAGGTGAGTATAAATTTCGGTTGTTAAGATTGATTCATGTCCCAACATTTCCTGAACAGCCCTTAAATCGGCTCCTCCATTAATCAGATGAGTGGCAAATGAATGTCTGAAAGTATGAGGACTAATCTTTTTCTTCATACCGATTTGTTCGGCCAGGTTTTTTATAATAGTAAAAATCATTACCCGACTAAGCTTGTGTCCTCTTCTATTTAAGAACAGTACATTTTCGCTGTCTTTTGCCACACGCAGTTTCTTGCGGTAGGTATTTAAATACTTATTGATCTCTTCGATAGCACTTTTACTGGCAGGTACAAGTCTTTCTTTCTCGCCTTTTCCCTCAACCTTAATATAACCCTGCTCAAAAAACAGGTTGGTTATCTTTAAATTCACCAACTCTGAAACACGCAGGCCACAACTATATAAAGTTTCCAACATCGCTTTGTTTCGCTGTCCTTCCGATTTATTTAAATCTACTGCACTAATCAACGAATCAATTTCTTCCATCGTCAGTACATCAGGTAATTTTCGACCAATCTTTGGCGATTCTAGTAAGGCAGTCGGATCGGTGCTGATTTTTGCTTCGATTAACAGGAATTTGTAAAATGATTTAATTCCTGAGATGGTTCTTGCCTGTGTACGCGGACTAACCCCCCTTTCATTTAACCACTCCACAAAGGCCTTTAAATGCTCTAGTTTCACTTTATCAGGAACCACACCTTTATATTTCGAATCTAAGAAATCCGCCAGTTTGTTAATATCATTAATATAAGCCGCTATCGAATTTTGTGACAGCGATTTTTCCAGTTTAAGATAATTCTCATATCCTTTTTTGCTCTCCTCCCATTTCATAATCTACCAAATTAAGTTAATTTTAAAGCCTGTACTTAAATGTCTAATTGTCATAATACTAATAAGGATTAGGACAAGAATATTGTTCATTACGGAACAAAATTAATTTAGTTTCACATAAGTTACATAAAAAAAATTAAAATCGAAATAAATGAAAATTCTGATTATCAATGGTCCCAATTTAAATTTGCTGGGAATTCGTGAAAAATCGATATACGGGTCTGAAAGTTTTGAATCATTTTTTAAACAATTACAGGAAAAATTTAAAGAAGTCGATTTTACATATTATCAGTCGAATATTGAAGGAGAAATTGTAAATAAACTTCATGAATTCGGTTTTAATTCTGATGGAATAATTATCAATGCAGGTGCATACACACATACTTCGGTTGCCATCCGCGATGCCATTGCCGGAATCAATACCACAGTTGTAGAAGTACATATCTCTAATACACTTACCCGTGAAGATTTTCGTCACAAATCAATCATTGGCCCTGTTTGTAAGGGGTGTATTATGGGTTTTGGGCTTCTGTCTTACGAACTAGCTGTGAATAGTTTTATAAATCAGGTAACATAACTACTTCTTTAACTTAAATTTACATTCATAAGTTTTTTTTTTAGAGCATTTCTTTTGTTGTAATTTCGCAGCGTAAAATTATAGGTCATGAGACAAACAAAAATCGTTGCTACCATATCTGATCAAAGATGTGATGTTGAATTTATAAAAGCACTTTATGAGGCGGGAATGAATGTTGCGCGTTTAAATACAGCACATATTTCTACTGAAACCGGAAAGATAATGATTGATAATATCCGAAAAGTATCTAAAAAAATCGGAATCATTATCGATACAAAAGGTCCGGAAATCAGAACCTGCAGTATAATGAATGAACTGAATGTGATTAAAGGTGAAAAAGTTATCTTCTCTTATTCCCAGATTACCGATGAAACAAAAAATGTATGTGTCAGCTACGAAGGTTTTGTTGACAGCCTGAAAGTTGGTGATACTATATTAATAGACGATGGTGATATAGCAGTTAAAGTTGTTGAAAAACTCTCAGACCGACTGATTTGCACTGTTGAAAATGATGGTACCATTAAAAAGAAAAAAAGTGTCAACGTTCCTGGAGTTGAAATGAAATTGCCATCCCTCACTGAACGGGATATTGAATTCATTCATTTTGCTATTGAAGAAGATGTTGATTTTATCGCTCACTCTTTTGTTCGTAGTCGTGAGGATGTTCTTGAAGTTCAACAAATTTTAGACGAAAAGAACAGCAAAATCAAGATCATTGCCAAGATTGAGAATATGGAAGGTGTGGAGAAAATCGACCAGATACTCGACCAGGCTTATGGAATTATGGTTGCACGTGGTGATCTTGGCATCGAGCTTCCCGGAGAAAAAATTCCGGGAGTTCAGCGGAACCTGGTTCGGAAAGCCATGATTCACCAAAAACCGGTGATTATTGCCACCCAGATGTTGCACACCATGATTGAGAATCCCCGTCCAACGCGTGCAGAAGTGAGTGATGTGGCCAGTGCTATTTACATGGGTACTGATGCGATAATGTTAAGTGGCGAAACAGCTTACGGAAAATATCCGATAGAAGCGGTTAAAACCATGCACAATATTGCTGAATATGTTGAACCGGAACGAGACCGGCGTGAACTAATGATCCCTCTGAAAACCGATATTCCGGCATATTTGGCACAATCTGCCATTCGGGCCGCCCGTGAACTGAAACCGGACGCCATTGTAACCAGTACAACAACCGGAAAAACAGGCCGCTATTTATCAGCGCACCGTTCGTTTTTCCCTGTTCACATCATGTGTCATTCTCATCGTGTAGTTCGCGAAATGGCTCTCTCATTCGGGGTTCACCCGGTTTACCTGGAAGCCAAAAAGAATAAAATGAAAATTCAAAAAGCAGCGATTGAGAAACTCGTAGACGACGGAGTGGTTCAACTTGATGATTTGATCATATATATTGGTGGAAGATTTGGAGAAGATGCCGGTGCATCTTTTATTGAGATTTCAACTGCTGACCGCCTTTATTTAAAACAAAAGGAATCTCAGGATTAATAGTCATATAAAATTTCATCGAAAGTTTATATAACAAAAAACCGTGGTTCGCCACGGTTTTTTTTATCATCTGAATAATTGCTCTGTCTAATTTAAAATGTGCGTATAACCGTCATTTATTAAATCAGGCAAATAACTAGCAATTAGTCCAAGTGCAGTCTTGTCATCTACATTATTTGGTGTGATGATTTGTTGTTTTGCCAGCTCTTGCTGGTTAATAACTGCTTTATTAATTTTCTTAGGAACACTGCACCACTTGCTTCTTAATTGTTTAGCTCCAAAACCATCGCTTGTTGAAACGTAACAAACAGCAAAATATTCAGATTGAACAAGGTATTCGGTACCTTCCAGCGTTTTCCTTTTTACAACCGTTACCGGAACTTCATCTTTACTGTAACTTATTTTCCAGACTGCCTTTACCTGTTTACCAAGATGAAGGTCATTAACGGGGGTAATTGTGAAATCTTCCAGAGCAGAACGTACACCAGTGGCATTTGCGATTGAGGCACTCAAAAAAAGTACCATTACCAGAACAGCAAAATAGCTTAATTTTTTCATGACATTCGTTTTAAAATTTAATAATTGTTTTCTGTCTTCATAAAATTTGTATTCAAATGACGCCCTAATTACATGCCTGTTACATTTAGCAACTCTGTTATTAAACATACAATAAAGACTTGTTTATCTTTATTGATACATAAATCAGAAATCTGGCAACAATTTGATAATGAATTTGAAATGCTAATTAATATTTGAAAAGAAAAGTGTATTTTATGTAATAAATAATTTACGCCAATGAAAATTGAAGATCTTATTGTAAAACGGTTTTCTGTAAGAAAATTTACAGCGAAGGAAGTTGAAAAAGAAAAAATTTTAAGAGTACTGGAAGCGGGTAGAATGGCACCTTCAGCCGTTAATTATCAACCCTGGCATTTTATTGTTATTAATGATGAAGAGAAGCTTCGTAAGATTCATACAGTTTACCAGAGAAGCTGGATTCAGGAGGCTCCGCTCATTATTGTTGCATGTGCTGATCACTCAAAATCATGGAAACGTACGTCGGATGGTAAAGATTCAGCCGACATTGATGTGGCAATTACGATAGATCATATGACATTAATGGCAACGGAGCTGGGTTTGGGAACTTGCTGGGTTTGTAATTTCAACGTTCAGGAATGTTCCAGCATACTCCATTTACCGTCTTCTGTAGAACCGATAGCTTTGATTCCAATGGGATACCCAAATATTTCAGCTCCTGCTAAGAAAAGGAAAAGCTTAAATGAAATCGTACATTTAAACGAGTTTGGCAAATCTTTCAACTAAAATTCTCATTCAGATAGCGTTCTAAACGATCCATCCCCTCTTTTATATTTTCAATTGAATTGGCATAGGAAAAGCGGATAAATCCTTCGCCGTTTTCGCCAAAATCAATACCGGGAGTTACGCCAACATGGGCTTTCTCAAGTATATCAAAAGCAAACTGATAACAATCGTTTGTTAGATGTTTTACATTCACGAAAACATAAAAAGCTCCGGTAGGCTCCACTTTGATATCAAATCCCATTCCTTTTAGACGACTGATCAGGTAGGTTCTGCGCTTTGCGTAAGTTAATCGCATCTGTTCCACATCTTCTCCTGCAGAGCGCAAAGCTTCAATTCCTGCACGTTGTGCTGTTGAACTGGCGCAAATAAAAAGATTTTGCTGCATTTTTTGCATGTCTCTCACATATTCCACAGGTGCAATTACATACCCTAAACGTAAACCAGTCATGGCATACAGCTTTGAAAATCCGCTAAGAACAAATGCATTAGAAGTAAATTCTAGAATAGAATGCGCCCGATCTTCGTAAACCAGTCCATGATAGATTTCGTCAGATAAAACAGGGATATCAAGTTCAACCATTTGTTTCATTACATCAGGCGAAAGGAGGTTGCCTGTAGGATTCATTGGGCTGTTTATTATTATAGCCCGAGTACGTGGTGTTATCCGTTTAACTATTTCTTCAGGCCTGTATTGGAATCCATCTTCTTCGTAAACCTGTACTTTAACAGCTTTTAGTTCGAGAAAACGAATAAAATTAGAATAACAAGCATATCCGGGATCAGAGAGAATAACCTCATCACCGGGATTGCATAAAACTCCCAACGCCAGTAAAATAGCAGGCGAACTACCGGAAGTTACCAAAATTTGAGAAGGAGAAATGTTCACTCCATATTCCAATCGGTACCTTTTTGCAATTTCTTCTCTTAATTCCGGATCACCTAAACTATGTGTATAATGAGTCCTTTTTTCTGTAAATGCATTCTGAACGGCACCCGATACACAGGCAGGTACATCAAAATCGGGTTCTCCCACTTCGAGATGTATAACATTAATTCCGTTTTGTTCCATTCCGGCTGCCTTTTCAAGCACTTCCATAACAATAAACGGAGTAATTTCCTTTGCTTTTTCTGAAATCATATGGTCAGTGGCTGGTTTTATTGCGAAGGTAGTTATTCAAAAGCAGAGGAAAACTGTTATTCCTCATTTTTAGAAGGGCTTTGAGTCATTGTAACCTTATTACCTACCTCGAAAATGGAACGAATCTTCCGTTTATCTGATAAATACTCGGCGGCAAAAAAGAAAAAGAGTGGAAAGGTAAGCGGACTATATAAACTATCAGTTTCCATGTCCTGCAGTTCAAAAACATCACCTCCGGCTGACTTAATGGTTTTCATTAATGTTTTTGTTCGCTCCGTTTCTTGTCCCTGATGATTGATTACAATGGCAAAAACGTT
>DAOPJR010000138.1:0-1480 GCA_035399765.1 Draconibacterium sp.
CCGGCCACTCAGAAAAAAGACAGAAACAGGATTCTGGATCTTACACAACTGTTTTATAATCCGAACATAAATAAGGATTCCTTACATGCCGGATGGTTTTACATCGATGGAAATGTTGTTACCGAAAGTCAGAAGATTTCTTCAGATAACTGGGACGGTGGCATTCAGGGAAAAGGAGTGGATAAGGAAGCAATGAAAAAATCGCGGCTGGATAAACCGATTGATTTTATTCCTGTTGAAACATCCGACGCAGTAACTGCTTATGAGCAGGTATTACAGAACGCCGGAGCTAATTTCTTTCGTGATGCTGTAGATCAAAGAGTTCTTGAGGAAGTTAGATCTGGAATAGAAACTTTAGGGGCAACATACGATGGAGGAGGAAAAGGTATAATCGACTCGCAAAATGAAGTGGGCGGCTGGCCGGAACTAAAATCGAAGCTTGAACCAGCCGACTCCGATAACGATGGTATGCCCGACAGATGGGAAAAGGACCATGGATTAAACCCAGGACAAGCCGATAATAATGAATATTCGCTTGATAAAAATTATACAAACCTCGAAGTGTACATCAATTCGTTAGTACAATCGAATCTGTAAAACTAAAAATGAAAATTAAGCCACAGCAACTATATGGAATTTTGCTTGCGAGTACCTTTTTTATAGGTATACAGTCGTACGCTCAGGAAATATCCAAAGTTTGGGTGGCTGATAACGGAGACGGAACCTACAAAAATCCAATTCTTTATGCTGATTATTCTGATCCGGATGTAGTTCGTGTGGGCGATGATTTTTATATGACTGCCTCATCATTCAATTGTGTCCCGGGTCTGCCAGTTCTTCACTCAAAAGATTTGGTTAACTGGCAATTGATTGGCCATGCAATAGAAAAGTTGGTCCCTGAGGATGTTTATGATAAACCTCAACATGGGAACGGAATCTGGGCGCCATGCATTTGCTATCACAATAACGAATTTTACATCTATTATCCAGATCCTGACTTTGGTATTTATATGATCAAAGCAAAAAATGCGGAGGGACCGTGGACAGACCCCGTGCTTGTGAAAGCCGGAAAAGGTCTGATTGATCCGTCGCCGCTTTGGGATGAGGATGGAAAGGTCTACCTCGTACATGCTTTTGCCGGTAGTCGAGCAGGCATTAAAAGTGTACTTGTTGTTAACGAACTGAATGGGGAAGGAACAAAAGCAATTGGTGAAAATGTTATGGTTTACGACGGACATGATACTAACCCTACGGTTGAAGGCCCAAAGTTTTATAAACGAAATGGTTACTATTATATTTTTGCTCCGGCCGGCGGAGTTTCAACAGGCTGGCAACTGGCGCTGCGCTCTCAAAATATTTTTGGTCCCTACGAAGTAAAAACTGTAATGACTCAGGGAAATACCGAAATAAACGGGCCACATCAGGGAGCATGGGTTACAACACAAACAGGTGAAGATTGGTTTATTCATTTTCAGGATAA
>DAOPJR010000138.1:1580-5112 GCA_035399765.1 Draconibacterium sp.
CTCCCGAAAGTGACGAATTTAACGGAAATCGATTAGGCTTGCAATGGCAGTGGCACGCCAATCCGCAATTTTCCTTCGGATTTCCTTCAGGTAAGCTGGGCTTTTTCAGACTAAACTGTATTGTGCGTCCTGAAAGCGATGGATTGTGGGAGGTCCCTAACTTGTTGCTTCAGAAATTTCCGGCTGAAGAATTTACCGCAACCACAAAGCTGACATTCAACACACGGACTCCTAACGAAGAAGTTGGATTTGTTGTGATGGGTGAAGATTACCAGTATGTTTCGTTACGCAGTTTGAGGGATGGTTTGGTGGTCAGGGCTGTTCAATGTAAAAATGCACGGACCGGTGGAAAAGAGCTGGAATTGTTTTCCGAAAAAATGGAAGGGAACGAAATATACTTCCGGGTAAAAGTTAAAAAAGGAGCTGTATGCAGCTTTAGTTATAGTGTGGATGGTAAGAAGTTTAAGGATGCCGGTCCTTCTTTTACTGCGATGCCCGGTCGCTGGATTGGTGCCAAGATCGGATACTTTGCTTTGAGGGAAGGAATAACAAATGATGCGGGAACAGTCGATATTGATTGGTTCAGAATAGAGTAAGACAAACGGGATGAGAAGGAAAATGAAATATATATTGTGTAGTTTACTGGCGTTGCTTCTCACCAGCTTTGTGACTGACAAGCAGGTAGAAAAATCAGAATCCCGGACGATCAAAATCTGGTTGATTGGTGATTCAACGATGGCCGATTACACAAAATATCCCGAAGACTACATGACTAAACGTTACCCCATTACGGGCTGGGGGCAGGTGTTTCAGCCTTTTATGGAGGGTGATAGTATAAAACAGCTTTATCCCCTGTTTCATGCCGATAGTGTTTTTGTGGATGATTGTGCAAAAGGTGGGCGCAGTACCCGTACTTTTTTTCAGGAAGGGCGGTGGCGCCAGGTTTATGAAGCTTTGCAACCCGGAGATTTTGTACTCATTCAGTTCGGACACAACGACGCTGCAGAAAACAAACCGGAACGTTATGTCAACGTTGAAGGTTATAAGGAATTTTTACGCCTGTTTATTTTGCAAACCCGTGAAAAGAAAGCTATCCCGGTTTTATTGACACCGGTGGCACGAAATTATCCCTGGGAACATGGACACCTTACAAACGTCCACGGAGATTATCCGAAAAGTATGAAAGAAGTAGCCCTTGAAACAAATACATCGTTGATCGATCTGAATGAACGGTCGATGAATTTCTTTTCTGCAAAGGGAGAGGACTTTGTAACATCGAATTATTTCATGAATCTGCCAGCTGGGAAGTATAGTGCTTATCCCGACGGACAAAAAGATAATACACATTTTCAGCCTGATGGGGCAAAGGAGGTAGCCCGATTGGTTTACGAAGGATTAAAAGACCTGGCAAAAGAGCTCGAGGATGAACAGTAAAGTATTCATAACAACACTTTTTGTTTTTTGCGGAATTTTATCCGCAAAGGCTTGGGATTTTGTGGTCGCACAAGACGGAAGTGGCGACTTCGTAACGGTTCCGGATGCTATTAATGCCATTCCGGATTTCCGAAAAAACAGGACAACCATCTTTATCAAAAAAGGAATTTACAAAGAAAAACTTGTTCTTGCGGCCAGTAAAACAAACGTTTCATTTATCGGTGAGGATTTGACAGAAACGGTTTTAACTTACGATGATTTCGCTTCCAAAAAGAATCGTTTTGGAGAAGAAATCGGAACGACCGGATCAACATCTTTTTACATTTTCGGTGAAGGTTTTACCGCTGAAAATATTACGTTCGAAAACTCGGCCGGCCCGGTTGGACAGGCTGTTGCTGTAAGGATTGACGGAGATAAAGTAGCTTTTCGTAACTGTCGTTTCCTGGGGAATCAGGATACTTTGTACCCGCACGGAGACCGAAGTCATCAGTATTACAAAAACTGTTACATCGAGGGTACCGTGGATTTTATTTTCGGATGGTCAACAGCGGTTTTTGAAGAATGTACGATCTTTTGCAAAGACCATGGTTATATAACCGCCCCCTCAACACTCGAAGAAACACCCTTTGGTTTTGTTTTTCTGAAATGTGAAGTTACCGGAAGTGCGCCGCAGGCTTCGTTTTATCTAGGGCGTCCGTGGCGTCCATATGGAAAGTCGGTATTTGTAAACTGCCGGTTGGGAAATCAAATTAAACCTGAAGGGTGGCACAACTGGGGAGACCCGGAAAAAGAAAAGACCGCATTTTTTGCTGAGTATAACAACTCTGGTCCCGGTGCAAATGCCGAAGGACGGGTTTCGTGGGCTCACCAGCTAAATGAGGAGGAAGCAGAAAAATACAGTGTGTTAAACATTTTGGGAGAATGGGCGACCGATCCCGGATTATTCACAGGCAATTGAAAAATTTTGAAAGATGATACATAAACAAATCACAAAACTATTGTTTTTGTTAGCGATTTTCGGAGTGGGATGCACCGTAAATAGCAATACTCAAACACTTGATAAAAAGATCTCATTTGAAGGTCTGGAATTTAAAATGCCGGCCATTTCAGAACCGGTAATTCCTGATTACACGGTTTCTGTTACTGACTTTGGCGCTGTAAATGGTGGCGAAGTTCTCAATACACAGGCATTTTCTGATGCAATAAATGCAGTCTCAGAAAAAGGAGGGGGCAAGGTGGTAATTCCGGCTGGAGTATGGCTTGTCGGGCCAATAATTCTCAAAAGCAATCTCGAACTACATGCAGAATCAGGAGCGTTAATTGTTTTTTCTGATAACAAAGAACTGTATCCGTTGATAAGAACCAACTTCGAAGGTCTGGATACCTGGCGTTGTCTTTCGCCAATTTACGGGAAGGAAATTGAGAATGTCGCATTTACCGGGAAAGGAGTGTGGGATGGTTCTGGTGGCGCCTGGCGTTTTGTGAAAAAAAGCAAGCTCACTTCTTCTGAGTGGAAAAAACTGGTTGCTTCAGGAGGCATCGTTAATAAAAAAGGAGATGAATGGTATCCGTCTGAACAGTACAAAAAGGGGATGGAGAATGCCGACCAGAATATTCGTATGGATCTGAAAACAAAAGAAGAATTTCAGGAGATCAGAGATTTTCTTCGCCCGGTAATGGTCAGTATCCAAAACAGCAAAAGAATCATGATCGACGGACCAACATTTCAGAACTCTCCCGCATGGTGCATTCATCCTTTTATGGTTGAAGATTTGCTTGTTAGAAATGTAACCGTGCGTAACCCGTGGTATTCGCAAAATGGGGATGGTATTGACGTGGAATCATGTAAAAATGTTCTGGTAGAAAACTGCAGCTTTGACGTGGGAGATGATGCAATTTGTATAAAATCGGGAAAGAACGAAGAAGGGCGTCGACGGGGAGCCTCCTGCGAAAACCTGGTGATCAGGAATAATATTGTTTATCATGGTCACGGCGGTGTAACGGTTGGTAGCGAAATGTCGGGAGGTGTAAAAAATATGCATGTTTCAAACTGTACTTTCATCGGTACCGATGTGGGCCTTCGTTTTAAAAGTAATCG
>DAOPJR010000138.1:5212-7291 GCA_035399765.1 Draconibacterium sp.
TTATTGTTACAAGGACTTCCTGAAATGAACCTGGAGAATGTAAAACTTAAAAATATGTTCTTTCGCAGCGATAAAGGAATGATAGTAATTGATGCATCAGATATAGAAATGGACAATATAAATTTGGCTACAAAAGATGATAAAGCTATTGAAATAATAAATGCTTCCAATGTAAAAATAACTGGACTGGATTATCCGTTCAAAACTGATAGTGCCATCAGTATTAAGGGGGGAAAATGTGGCGACATTTCAATATCGGGTGTAAATCAGCAAAGCCTGAAGGAATTTGTGAAGATAGGCGATGAAGTAAGCAAGAAAAAGGTTAAACTGGAGTAGAAGAATGCAAATCGGTAAGATAAATCGATACCAGCTTGTTGTTTTGCTGCTTTTGGTGACGCTGTTTGGTTGCCATACAAAGCAATCAATCCGAATATTCTCGATTGGTGATTCTACAATGGCTGATAAAAAGCCTGAAGTTTTTCCTGAAACCGGTTGGGGTCAGGTATTGCCCGAGTATTTCGATGCGACAGTAACCATACATAATCATGCGGTAAATGGCCGCAGTTCTAAAAGTTTTATTGACGAAGGACGCTGGCAACTTGTTCTGGATAGCCTTCAACCTGGAGATATACTTTTTATTCAGTTCGGGCATAACGATCAAAAGGAATATGATTCAACCCGCTATACCACTCCATTTGGAACGTACACTAAAAATCTTGAACAGTTTATTAATGAGGCCCGCCAAAAGGATGCTGAGCCAATTTTATGTACGTCTATCGTTCGGAGAAAATTTGGAGAAGATGGAAAACTGATCGATACACATGGCAATTATCCGGTTGCAATGCGTCAGGTGGCAAAGAAATTAAACGTGCCTTTGGTAGACCTTCAAAAACGTACAGAAAAATGGGTGAATGGACTTGGTGATGAGGCGTCAAAAAAAATGTTTGTATGGGTTGAAACAAGTAAGAATTACCCTGAAGGAAGAAAAGACAATACACATTTATCGGTTGAAGGAGCTAAAAATGTTGCAAAACTGGCAATGGAAGAATGCAAACGACAGAAGCTGGATTTTTCAGACAGGATATATATTAAACAGTAAAATGCTAAAGTCAGGGAAATATCTGTGGGTGGTTTTGTTTATGCTGAGTGTTGTTTTTGCATCGGCACAAACTGGGGTTCAATACGAGATGACAGTGGCACAGGATGGGTCGGGTGATTTCATTTCGATTCAGGCAGCCATCGATGCAACCAAGGCTTTTCCTGATAAAAGGATCACAATTTATATTAAAAACGGGATTTATCGAGAAAAAGTAAGAGTTCCTTCGTGGAATAATCAATTGTCGCTTATTGGAGAAAATCCCGAAAAAACCATCATTAGCTGGGACGATAGTTTTAGTAAAATTGATCGGGGCAGAAACAGCACTTTCTATACTTACACGTTGAAAATGGAAGCCGATGATTTTTATGCTGAAAACCTTACCATCGAAAATACCGCTGGTCCGGTGGGGCAGGCAGTTGCACTGCATGTGGAAGGCAACCGTTGTATGTTCAGAAATTGCCGGATTTCAGGGAATCAGGATGCACTGTATCTTTATGGCGAAAACAGCCATCAATATTTTAAAAATTGTACGATTTGCGGGACCACCGATTTTATTTATGGTTCGGCCACTGCTGTCTTCGAAGGATGCACTATCATAAGTAAAAAGGATTCATATATTACGGCTGCGAGTACCGATGAAGGAAAAGAATTTGGGTTGGTTTTTATTAGATGTAAGCTTCAGGCAGAAGAAGAGGTGGAACATGTATATCTTGGTCGTCCCTGGCGGCCTTTTGCAAAAACCGTTTTTTTAGAATGCCAGATGGGAAAACATATTCGTCCTGAAGGATGGAAAGAGTGGAGTAACACTGAAAACAAAACCACTACTTTTTATGCCGAATACAACAATAGCGGAGAGGGATCGGTAACAAAAGACCGGGTAGACTGGTCACATCAACTTAACGATGCTGAGGCAAAAAAATACAACACGAAAAATATATTGGGAGATTGGATATTCAAATATTAAACAGGATAAATGAAGA
>DAOPJR010000139.1:0-7074 GCA_035399765.1 Draconibacterium sp.
AAATAGCCTTCCTTGCCAGGTGTCGCGTTCAGCTAAACGCTTTTCAACTTTAGCAACAAATTCAAAATTTTTGAGTCCCCATTTGGGTGCAATCAGCATTTCCGGAGGTGCCTGACTGATAAAACGTTCTACAATGATTGCCGGATTAAGTAATTCGAGGTAGTCTACCACCAGTTCGATATATTCTTCGGCTGAATACAAGTTGAATTGTTCAGAATTGTCTCTGAACTGTTTTGCCAACAACGTTCCTTTGTGAATTTGCAGTTGGTGCAGTTTCAGGTTTTTAACCGGGAGCTTGGAAATCACTCTTGCCTGATCCAGCAGTTCTTCACGGCTTTCGCCCGGCAGTCCCACAATCATGTGTGCACAATTATTAATACCACGTTTAGCTGTTTCTTCCAAAGCCCAAACCGACTCGGCAAAAGTGTGTCCCCGATTAATGCTTCTGAGTGTCCGATCAAGATGCGATTCCAGGCCAAATTCCACCATTACATAAACTTTCTTACTTAATTCGGCCAGATAATCAAGCAGACTCTCATCCACAGTGTCTGGTCGGGTAGAGATTACCAGCCCCACAATTTTGGGATGTTGCAACGCTTCTTCATACAGTCTTTTCAGATCCTCCAGAGGAGCATAAGTATTTGTATAAGCCTGAAAATAGGCAAGAAATTTCATCGAGTGATATTTCTTCGCAAAGAAATCGATGCCTTGTTGTACCTGGCTGGTCACACTGTTTTCGAGGTTACAATAAGTAGGTTTAAAGGTTTTGTTGTTGCAATACGTACAGCCGCCTAACCCTTTCGAACCATCGCGGTTTGGACAGGTAAATCCGGCATCCACCGAAACCTTCTGAACCCGTTCAGAATAAAGGTTCCGGAAGTAAGTCGGAAAGTCGTTGTAACGCCGCCCGTGACCCCAGCTATATATCTTATGCTCCATTACCGGTGAATTTCGAGGCCAAAAATAGATAAAAATCTACAGCCCTGCGACTTCGTTAAAACTTATCAACATTTCTTGAAAACTTTAGAAACTTTCGGGCTTCAAATTGGTTTTAATTCAAGAATCAAATACCTACTTTTAAATCAAGATAAAACCGAAGATTATGTTCTCAGATAAAGATAAACTATACATTGAGCAACGAGGAAGCGAACTTTCAACGGTTCTGAATCAAATCGAAAATTTCAAAAAAGGCTTTCCTTTTCTGCATGTTGAAGAAGCAGCATCGGTAGGAAACGGGATTATTCGCCTGAGTGCAGAGAGCCTTCAAAGAAGAATTGCACTGTACGATGAAAAAATAGAAAGTGGTACGGTTCCCTGTAAATTTGTACCGGCTTCGGGAGCTGCCAGCCGCATGTTTAAAGCCATGTTTGAAGCGCTGGAAGCACTCGAATCAGGAACAGAGGAAGAAGTTCTCGCAAAGAACAAAGCAGCTAAACAATACATCGATGAGTTTTGGAAATTCGCGTTCAGCTCCGAGATTATGGATAAAATGAAAGCCGACAATGCTGAAGATACTGCAAAGAATAAGATTGCTTATCTGCTCACGGAAAACGGCCTGAATTATGGCGCCAAACCAAAAGGATTACTGAAATTCCATTCGTACAAACATGGTGCAAGAACCCCCTTTGAGGAACACATGGTAGAAGGTGCTTTGTACGCACACGACAACCAGCGCAGGGTTCATATTCATTTTACAGTATCGCCGGAGCATCAGCCGGGATTTGAGAGTTTACTTGCTGAAACCAAAGAGAGATACGAAAAAGAACTCGATGTACATTTCGATATCAGTTTTAGCCAGCAAAAACCAGCCACCGATACGATTGCCGTAGATCACGATAACGAACCTTTTCGAAACCCTGACGGTAGTTTGCTGTTCCGCCCTGCCGGTCATGGTGCACTTATCGAGAATCTGAACGATCTGGATGCCGATATTATCTTTATCAAAAACATTGATAATGTGGTACCCGATCATTTAAAACTGCCGACCGTAGATTACAAAAAAGCATTGGCCGGAGTGTTGCTCCGCACGCAGGAAAAGTTATTTGAATACCAGCAACTTCTAAACGAACGTAGTACAGCCGCATTAAGTAGTGCGCTGCTGGCAGAAATGGCCAATTTCCTGGAAAATACTTTAAATACAAAACCGGCCGAAAACCAATATTACACCGAGAAGACTGAGTTATACAGTTATTTAAAAGAAAAATTCAACCGCCCACTTCGTGTTTGCGGCATGGTTAAAAACGAAGGTGAACCGGGTGGTGGTCCGTTTTGGGCAACTAATTCGGATGGAACGATTTCGCTCCAGGTAGCTGAAAGTTCACAAATCAATCCGGACAGTATTCAGCAACAAACTATTGTTAAACACGCCACCCATTTCAACCCCGTTGATTTGGTGTGTGGTGTTAAAAATTACAAAGGAGAAAAATTCGATCTGACTCAATATACCGACCCTGCAACGGGTTTTATTTCGGTAAAATCGAAAGACGGGAAAGAACTAAAAGCCCAGGAATTACCGGGTTTGTGGAACGGTGCCATGAGCAACTGGAACACACTCTTTGTAGAGGTGCCGATCGAAACGTTCAATCCCGTAAAAACGGTTAACGATTTGTTGCGCGAACAACATTTATAGTCCGTTTTTGTCTTTTCGGGTTAATTATTAATTTCGCAAGCTCATTTTTGCTGATGAACGAGGAAAAAGATAATTATTGGGATGATGACATGAGTGAAGCAGTTCAGCGTTTTAAAAGCTCGCTGCTTTCCGGAAGCAAAAAGTATTTCGATGTTTCTGAATTCGAGGGAATTGTTGACCAGTTGATGGAAGAAGGCGATCTCAGCACCTCTGAAATTGCCGTTCAGCAGGGAATTCAGATTCACCCCAATGCTGTTCCGCTTCAGTTAAAATATGCTCAAATTTTGATTAGCCAGGGAAAGTACAACCAGGCACATCAGTATCTCGAATTTGTTGAACGGGTGGAATCCAATAATCCCGATGTTTATTTGTTAAAAGGCTCAGCATGGCTGATTATGGGCAACGAAACAGAGGCTCGTAAGTCATTTCGAAAAGCCGTAAAATTTGCCGATGGCGATGTGGATGAAATCCTGTATCACATTGCTTCTGCACACATTCAGATCGGGGAAATTCCAAAAGCCATTGCTTACCTAGAGCAGGCTTTGAAACACAATCCGAACAACGACCTGGCCTTGTACGATCTTGCATTTTTCCTCGATCAAACCGGGGAGTACGAAGAAAGTATCCGGTATTACAACCTGTTTATCGATAACGATCCGTACAATTACACCGCTTGGTTTAACCTTGGGGTGGTTTACAATAAAGCCGATATGCACGACAAAGCCATTGAAGCCTATGAGTTTACACTGGCTATCAATGAGAATTTTCACACCGCCTTGTTTAATATTGGTAATGCTTTGGCCAATGCAAATCGTTTCGAGGAAGCCATTGATAAATACAACGAGTTTCTGAAAATTGAAGAAGATAACGACGATGCTTATTGTTACATCGGCGAATGTTACCTCAATTTGGAAGATAACCTGAGATCGGAATATCATTACCAAAAAGCTATTGAAATTAATCCTGAAAACGACACAGCCTGGTTTGGGATGGGGTTGCTAATGTGGATTGACGGCAAATACGACGACAGCATTACTTTTATTCGCAAAGCCACAAAACTCGATCGTCAAAACTCAGAATACTGGCTGACATTGGGAAAAGTTTATGCCGATGCTGAAAAAAACGATGATGCAATCAAAGCCTTTAAACAAGGGGTAAAAGCAGATTCCGAAAATTCTGAAATCTGGCTGACCTGGGCCGAACTTCATAAAAAACTAGATGAGAGCGAAGAAGCAATCCATGTTATGAAAAAAGCCATTGAAAAGAACGATGATTCGATGCTGAAATACAGACTTGTAGCTTTTTTACTTGAGAATAAAAACCAAAAAGAAGCGTTCGCCTGGCTTAAGATTGCCATGCAGGAAGATTTTGGCAACCTTAATTATTTGTTCGACATCTATCCAAAATCGTTGAAAAGTAAACGCCTGAAAAAAGTAGTGGATGAATTCCGGCGGGGAGAAAAGTAACAAAAATCGTTCTTCCGCACCCAAGCAAACTCAGCTAACACATTAATAAACAGATTTTCCTATTCAAAAAAAACGAGTGACCACCTCAAAAAGTTTGTTTATTTCATTTGAACAATATATTTTTAAAGTACCATTAAAAACTAATATTAACGCTTGATTTCGTACCCCAAATTCGGAAAATATCACAACAAACAATGTCCCAACTCTCAAAAATCGGTAAAAATAAATTTATTGGGTAAGCCTCCCCGGGAGCTTGGTCCATGCGTTACTTTGTTCCCGGCCCGGGGAGGCAGGCAGTTTTGATAAACCGCCCGTACAAAACTACCATCCGGGACGCACTTTTGCAAACTGGCAACTGCCAAAGTGGGGATCATTGTCAAATATCTAAAATAATATAAGTTGGATTTAAATCTGTTTAGATTATGAAATGCACATATTCTTTATTATTTATTTTTTCGTCTGCAATACTATTTGCACAAGATTATATTCCTATTGACACGGCTGTCATCTCCTGCTCTTATTTTTACGATTTTCAGGAAGATTCGTTGGATCGGTCATCTATGGCGAGTGAGGAGATGACATTATTAATAGGTAGACATAGTTCCCTATTCCTGGGAACAAATGAATTGTACAGAGATTCTGTTCTAAAGGCACATTCTAATGAACCATTTGATCAAAACTATTTGAACAAAATCACACCACTGATACAAGGAACAACAGTAAATCGTATGTGCCGGTACCATATTTACAACAATTATTTAGCCGACAGCATAGTATTTACAACCTATTTGAATAAGAAAAATTTAAAAGTTACCGAAAGCAATAAAATTACCTGGGAAATAGAAGCAAACAAGGATACAGTTATATCGGGCTATAAATGCATGAAGGCTTCTACAGAACTGTGGAACCGCAAATTTATCGCTTGGTTTACCCTGGAAATTCCAATAGGTTATGGACCGTATAAATTTTGTGGATTACCCGGATTAATCGTTAAAATTTCGGATACTGAAAATCAACATTGTTTCACTTTAAATGCAGTAAAAGAAATCAAAGAAAAACAGCAAGCGATATATTATCCAAATAAAAATTACATTGAAATATCGTCTGAAGATTATGTAAAAAGCCTTCAATATTATTTTGCCGATTTATACAACAGAGTATCATCCGGGGGATTTGTAACCTTTAAAGACGATGAACGCATGGCAAGATCACTTAATAAGATAAGATCCCGAAATAATAATATCGAAAAATATTAGCCAGACATTCTTAATACTGCGTGAAAATTATCAGAAATATATTTGGTTTTTTATTCTTTATCAGATTATTAGTGGTACAAGGAATAGTTTTGGGACAAACTACTATTTTGGGCACTGTGTCTTCAATAAGTGACGAGAAATTATATGGAGTTAGTGTTTTAGCTTTACCTGCCCGTAACGCTTCAGGAATCCTGACTTATGCTATTACAAATGACGCAGGTATTTACCAATTATCTTTTAAAAGTTCGGCCGATTCAGTTTTTATTGCTTTCAAATCTTTAAATTTTAAAGACACAGCTGTTGCCCTGGTTAATCAAAGTCAAACGTTTGACATTGTGCTACCTCCCGATGTTTTCGAAATTAAGGAAGTGAACATAAAAGGCAACCCAATTTCGGTTCGGGGCGATACCATAAATTATGTTGTCAATTCGTTTGCAAAGGCCAGCGACCGCTCCATCGGGGATGTCATCAGCCGTATGCCAGGTTTTGAGGTTACCGAACTGGGGCAAATTTATTACCAGGGGAAACCCATTCAAAAGTATTATATCGAAGGAATGGACTTACTGGAAGGACGCTATACACTGGCTAATAAGAACTTACCGCATAAGTCGGTTGGTTCGGTAGAAGTATTGCAAAACCACCAGCCCATAAAAATATTGGAAGATAAAATTGCATCTGATGGAACCTCGATAAATATAAAATTGAAAAACGATGTGGCTATAACCGGCACGCTGTATGCCGGAGCCGGATTCTCTCCCCTACTTCATGATTTAAACCTTACGCCTATGTTGTTTAACAAAAAACAGCAAATAATTACAACCTGGCAAAGCAATAATATTGGTAACGACTTAAATACACAGCATCAGCCATTGATCTTCAGTAACGGCGAATTGCAGGGATACAAAAACCGGAAACCCGAATTACTCGGTATTTTGCAAATTTCAAAACCACAAATCGAAAAGCAACGTTACCTGGATAATAATGCCAACCTGGTTTCGTACAACCATTTACTCAAAATTAAAAATGGAACAGAACTGAAAATCAACAGCAGTTTTTACCACGATAAAGTACAAGAAAACGGACAGGTGTCAACTTCCTACTTTCTGAATAACGATACCATTGCGTTTACCGAAATCACACAAAACAAATATTATAACAAAAGCCTGAGTACAGATCTAATCATCACGCAAAACGAAAAGAGCCGGTACCTGACCAATAAATTCAGTATCAATAAATTTTGGGACAGCGAGGAAGGTTTAATCCGGAATGAAAGCGAACTGACGCAGAAAGCGGAAATGCCACATTTTTCGCTGGCTAATGATTTTGATATCCTGTTACCGGTAAAGCGGAATTTTATCCGGTTTTATTCGTTTGTGGATTATAACAACTCACCCCAGGAATTATCTTTTTCTCCCGGAGTATTTGAAGATGTGTTAAACAACGGACAGCCATATACGGAAACCACTCAAAAGTTTACGGAAAAGAACCTGCTTACCCACAACTTTCTTCAATTTACATTGAGCCGGAAACCCTGGCTTTTTGAAACTGAATCCGGCATCAGCTTTGAACACCAGAGTTTGGAAACGTCAATTGAAAAAGAACAGTCTGTAATCATGGCCGACAGCCTTCGAAACGATTTAAACTGGAATTTTACAAAACTTTACCTTTCTGAAACGGTAAAGTATGAGAAAAACAACCTCAGGTTTTCATTTGAATTACCTGT
>DAOPJR010000140.1:0-7039 GCA_035399765.1 Draconibacterium sp.
ATTGCGCGGCTCAGGAAGAGTTTGGCTGCAAAGCATGCCTATACGTAAGCTAATTGCAGAGCTCTCACCGGCAGGTGGAAATGTGAGAAAAGAAGGTCGTTCAGGATTGCTGGATCAACTTTTAGAAGGATAAAAAAAGTAAGAAGTCAGAAGACCGAAGTTGGAATTTCTTCGATCTTCTGGCTTCCATCTTCCAACTTCTAAACAACTCCCGGCAAACTAATACCTTTGATTTTTCGGTACAAATCAAGTGCAAAAACATCGGTCATTCCGGCAACAAAATCAACAATTGATTGAATTCTATGGTAGGTTGAGTCATCGACCGCTTTATATTGCTCAGGTAACAATGAAAGTATTTTTTGACTGTATCTATCTTTCGGATTCATAGTCGCATCCACAAATTCTTCGAGCAGTGTACCAATAATTTTATATCCGGCAATTTCAATTTCTACCACACTACGGTGATTGTATACTTCAGCCACAGAAACTTTTTGCACGGTTTTCATTGCCTCTTTCTGAACCTCTGGGAGCCGGTCAATCAGGCTTCCTGTAAAATTTCCGGCAAGGATGGCGTTTTCATTTTCTCCGAATATCCGGATGCTTTCATAAATCAGTTTTCCAATCACACCTGCCCGTAAATAACTAATTTGCTCATTCCGGTCAGTTACTTTTTCCATGGTTTGACCTATCCGCTCCAGGTTCTTCGCTTCATTTTGCTTATCGTAAAAATCAAGGAACATCTTTTTTATTCGGTCGAAACTCAAAATACCTAATTTAAAAGCATCCTCCAGGTCCATAATCTGGTAACAGATATCATCGGCAGCTTCTACCAAATAAACCAATGGATGGCGACTAAATTTTTGATCAGTAAGTTGTTGAATTCCGAGCGATTCTGCTATTCGATAATAATTTTCTTTATCCGACTGGAAAAAACCAAATTTTGGTTTCACCGACTGCGCCGATTCAAAAGGGTATTTAACTATACTTGCCAAAGTGGAATAAGTTAATGCAAAACCACCTTCTCGTTTCCCCTTAAACTGGTGTGTGAGCGTTCGAAAAGCATTCGCATTCCCGTCGAAATGAATGAAATCCATCCACTCAGCTTCCGAAAGTTGCTCTTTAAACTGTTTCCCTTTTCCATTTTGAAAATAATTGGAAATAGCCGCTTCACCCGAATGTCCAAACGGAGGGTTACCCAAATCATGCGCCAGACAGGCCGTTGAAACGATGGTCCCTATTTCAGAAATAAATGGATTATCCGGATAACGGGGATAAAGCTTTTCTACCAGCAAATTACCGAGTGACCGGCCAACACTGGCTACCTCAAGGCTGTGTGTTAAACGATTATGAACAAAAACATGCTCAGGCAATGGAAAAACCTGTGTCTTATTCTGCATCCGTCTGAACGGAGATGAAAATATAATGCGATCGTAATCACGTTGAAACTGGGTACGGTCTTCCTGAGATGCGGTCGACTGGTAATCTTCCATCCCCAGCCTTTTTGATGAAAGTAGCTTATTCCATTCCATGTTTTGCATATGAATTACGAAAATACACGAATTTGATTAGTTAGACCAAGGCGAATGACTTAAAATCAATACTGTCTTATAAATTGGAGTTAGTCGAGCCAGAAAGTACGTGAGAAAATGGCAAGAACAGCATAAATTTCAAGCCGCCCGATCAGCATCAGAAAAGTCAGGAAGTATTTGGCCCCACCTGGCAAATACAGGAAGTTGCTTACAGGCCCTACCGTACCAAATCCTGGACCGATTCCCGCCATACAGGTTGCTACCGAACCGAATGAAGTAGCTAGGTCGCGGGTCCACAACATCATGATCAGTGTGGATACAAACAAAATAAGAAGGTAAACAGTCATAAAAGTCATTAACTGCCTAATGAATTCATCTTTCAAACTGGTTCCGTTGTAACGAATCGGGCTGATTCGGTTGGGAAAAAAGATTTCGTGAAACATATGTTTGAAACGCTTGAAAGCAATTACATACCGAATAACCTTAATTCCACCGCCTGTCGATCCCGATGAAGCACCGATCAACATCAGCATGGCAATTAGGGCAATTGTCTGAACGGGCCATTGCAGGTAATCAGCCGTTGCAAATCCGGTACAGGTAATAATGGATACTACCTGGAAATACGCACTGCGGAATGAGTGTTCGAGATCATATTCCTGGTGGTTATAATACAGTACCAATGTTAAAATAGCCCCAACCACAAAAATGATCAGTAAATACATTCGTAACTCTTCATTTTTCAGCGCTTCCCTGAATTTTCGCTTAATCAGTAAAAAGTGTACAGAAAAGTTAATCCCGGACAAAAGCATGAAAACGATGATCACATACTGAAGATAAGGAGAGTAACCTGCAATACTATCGTTCTTGGTAGAAAACCCACCGGTTGCAATGGTCGCAAACGAATGACAAACACTGTCGAATAAAGGCATTCCTCCCAACACCAGGAGAATCACTTCCATTATCGTCAATCCAAGATAAATTAACCACAGATTACGTGCAACCTTGGTTATCCGTGTCGAAATCTTATCATTCTCAACACTGGAGGATTCGGATGAAAAAAGGTAAATTCCCTGGATTTTCAGGAACGGCATAATTGCTATTACCAATACAATAATCCCCATGCCACCAATCCAGTGCGTTTCGGCACGCCAGAAAAGAATACTCTTTGGCAACGCTTCAATATCGGCCAAAATAGATGATCCGGTGGTTGTGAAACCTGAGAATGATTCAAAATATGCGTTTGTAAACGAGGGTATACTTTTCGTAACCAGATATGGAATAGTGCCAATTAATCCCATAATTACCCATGCCAGGCTTACGATTATAAAACTTTCACGCATGTTTGGTTCGTGAAATCTTTGTTTACGTGTAAGTATGTTTAACAAAAGTCCCACTAAAGCTGTTCCCAGGAATGACAACAACATTCTTCCTGCAATTTGTTCGCGATAGAAAAAAGAAAGCAGCACTGCAATCAGCATAAACAGACTCTCAAAAACCATCACGATGGAAACAAAATGGAGGAGAAGCGCACTATTTATTTTTGAATTATTCATTTGGACTTTCGATGCACACCATATTTCAACGTGTTTTTAAATCCTCAGTATCAAATTTGATTTCACAAATTAGCTTGTTATTCTCTAAATTAAGAATACAGAACAACATCAAGAATAGGCGGAGGTAAATTTGTGTATTGGTGAGGTGAAATTTGTTCGTTCACGGAACAGAAAGATAAGTAATTGCATAACTCCGCACCTTCACCAAAACGAAAAAATCTAATGTAAGAATCGGAAACCAGAAATTCGTGGTTTTCTGTTTCATCTTCAAATGACAATTCACAATCTCCCATCGAAAGCTGACCAGACTGACTACTCATAAACGACACAAATGACTGACGGCCAGGATCATCTACGGTATTCAATTTAGGAAATACGATAGTTCCTACCACAAATCCAAACAACAATATTATCAGTCCTTTCAACTTAGAAATCTGTTTAAAGCATGGCAAATGTAAGAAGTATGATTGAGCTGTTAGCAGATTTTATTAATTGAACTACATTTCTTGAGAAAAAATTAAATCACAAAGTATACGTTGAGTACTTTTTTACTTCCCTGGCGAGCTGACGCGACTGACCGTCAGAAACTTCATCAAGCCGTTGCCAGAATTTAGAGCCATGATTTTTAATCTCGGTATGAACCAGTTCGTGAAGCAGAATGTAATCGATGAGTTCTTCGGGAAGTTTCATCATTTGTAAATTCAAACTGATGTTGTTTTTTGATGAGCAACTTCCCCAGTTTCTCCGGTTATCACGGATGGTAACCTTATTAAACGAAAAACCATGTTTTGCAGACAATGTGGAAAGCCGTTTGGGCAAATGCATTTTTGCTTCAATCCGGTATATTTCGGTTATCACACTCTCAATAAATGCTTTCGAAGATTCTGATTCAAAATCCTGAACAATCACCTGCACCTGCTCACCTCTTTTCATCACGCGGTTCGATTCTCCCTGTAAAAATGTAACACGATGAGTCCATGTCAGCATTTCATCACGGGTTTCGATCCGGGTTTTTCGTTGTTCCATTTTTTGCTGCTGATTAATAATCCATTCCGTATGCTTTGTAACAAATGCCAATGCTTCTTTCGATGAAACATAAAACGGAAAGGAAACCAGCACCGATTTATCTGGTTTAACACTTAATTTTATATTTTTAGAACGACGATTTTTCGATAAAGTGACGTTGCCGATATGCTTTATTTGAACTACTTGTTGCGGCATGTGTTACTATATTAATTTAAAGACCAAATATATCAAACATGACAAATAAAAAAATGGAGGTATTCGTTAACCTCACCAAAAATGCAACGCTGGTTGCTCTCGATGAAAGCATTCTTCCGGGAAGTCTTGTATTTGATTCGTTAAATCCATTTCCCGGTTATTACCACGAACTTCCTACCGATGCCAGTTCCATGTATATTTACCTGGTTTTGGACAAACAGCATCCTTTGGAAGAAATTTTAAGGGCTACTCAAAACATTGAGAAAAAATACAACTGGAATTTCGACGCCGGAAAAGCCTATTTGACTATTGGCACAACATTCCTTGATGCCATTCGACTACGGCACCTCCCAAAACTTGATATGGTTGAAAAAGTACAAGAAGCTTATGTTGCCCAGGGGATTACATTCCTGATGAACAAAAAGCTGCAGGGGCGTATTGAAGCCCGTGCCAAAATCGTAAAATTCCTGATGTTGGAAGAATTGGCAACCGGGATCTTTGTAAATACAGAAGATGCCACTTTTGCCTACATTGAAATTTCGAAATACCTCGATTCAGATGAATTCATGCAGGTGGCCATGGATGTTAAATACAATTGGGAAGGCCACGAATTTGATGCGGCAAGTGCTTCGTTTTACAAAGACGGGAAACTTTATGAAGTCGTGCGTATTCGTTCCGATAAAATGGATGTTAACTATCTGAAAGAAATTCAGAAACTCTTTGAAAGCAAAATTCAGAAGTGAAACTGCAATAACAAAAAATAGTGAAAGGGTGCCTGTGCACCCTTTTTTATTACCATTTCACCGTGCTGTGCTGAAGATGTTTCAATTTTAGTAACTTTGTTAGACATCAGTAAAAACTGATAAAAGTTGAACACAACACAATTTCCATGGGACACAGAACTCGATTGATCGTACTCTTACTTGGCCTTGCAATTCTTCTTGGCTTTGCTGCTTTGCAATTCTTCATTTCTGATAAGAACAAGACAAAAACTGTCGACTCCACTCCGATGATTAAAGAAACAGTCAGCCGCGGAAATGTAGCGCGCATAATAGAAACATCAGGAGCAGTTGAATCGGATAACGATATTTTACTCAGAAGTCCTGAAAAAAGCATTGTTAAATCTGTGCTGGTGAATGCCGGTAGTAAGGTAACCAAAGGCGAATTATTGATCGAACTGGAAGGGAAAGGGGTCAACCAGGATTTGGAGCGAATGAACAAACAGCTGGAAGTAAAACGCAACACACTTGAAAAATACCAGTTGAACCAGGAAAATACAAAGCTTAGTATGAAACAAAGCGAGGAGATGAAACGTAACCGGCTTGCCAATCTTAAAAAATCGCTGATGCAGCAGGAAGAAGCTTTGAAAACAGGAGGTATTGATGAAGCCCGTGTAGAACGGACAAAAAATGAGATTCAGGTTGCTGAAACAGATCTCCAAAATCTGGTTGAACGAAATGCAATCCGACTTCAGCAATTGGAAACTGATGAAAAAGGCCTCCAACTTCAAATCAGCTCTCAGCTGGAAGAAATCGCTAACAGGCAGCAGTTAGTAAATGGTTTTCGAATTGTTGCTCCTACTACTGGGGTGATTCAGGAAGTATCAGTAGAAAAGGGCGAACGGGTTGACAGCGAACAGTTACTGTTAAAAATGTCCGATTTTTCCGCTTATAAAGTTGTTGGCTGGGCTAACGTTTCGTACTCCGGATTGATTGTTACCGGAGATTCTGTAGCGGTCGAGATTGATAATAAAACAATTTCCGGAACAGTAGGTGAAGTTACCCAGATGTATGAAGATCAAATGCTCCGGTTTAATGTTTACCTGCAAAAAAAACAGGACGCATCATTGGAAGTAAATAAAAGCGTAGTTGTTAAAGTATTTAGCAGCAAGCGGGAGAATGTTCTTCGTATTAAAAAGCAGGATTTTGTTGAGAATACGACTGAACAAACGGTTTATTTGGTCGATGGGAAAGAGGGACGAAAAACAACTGTAATTCTCGGTGTAATTGGGAATGAATGGTGCGAAGTAGTTTCCGGGCTGAAAGAAGGTGATGTAATTATTGCATCCGGCGCTAATTTTCCCGACAGTCCGCAAACAATTGAAATAAAATAATTTGTCATGAAACTTACATCTTGGTTAATGCCACCACTCTTCAATTAAAGCTTTCACTGCATCCCAATGAGCTTCACGTAAAGCCACCATTTCGGCACGGATAGCAATTTTATCGGCCATGGTTGTAGCTGACCACATTTCTGTTCTCAACTCTTCCATATCGGCTAATTAGTCGGCACGAAGTTCATCTAAAATAAGTTGCAGATCTTCAGTTAGTGTTAATGGACATGTTCCTGCATTTTTCTGAACAACTGTTGTATAAGTTCCCAAACAAGTATCACCTTTCCTAATTTGCGCGTTAACACTAAAAGTTACAACCATCATAAAAACGGCAATGATTCCTAGTTTTGTCTTTAAGCTTTTTATGATTCAAAAATTAAATTAATAAACTAATTGGTTGTTTAATAGACACAAGAAGAAATCAAAACTTGCACTGGAAATTCAAAGTTTAAATGAATTATATTTTCAGGACTGATGTAATTTGAGTAATTGAATCATAAATACTGATTTAAGTAACAACCTAAGGAGATATTATAAATACTGGAAAGAAAAAAGGGACCATTCAGTCCCTTTGGGTGGAGATTAGCGGAATCGAACCGCTGACCTTTTGACTGCCAGTCAAA
>DAOPJR010000141.1:0-6754 GCA_035399765.1 Draconibacterium sp.
TTACTTAGTTCCCATGGATAATAATATTCTTCTTTGTCGATATCTATCTCAGGCTGAAAAAAACGGTTGAATAATACATAAGCATCTGCACCAGCTTCATCAACTTTCTTAATGAAATTTAAAGGATTGGTGTAAAACAAGCTAATTTTCACACTTACCGGAATATTCACAGCTTTTTTAATAGCCTTCACTATCTGAATCTGCTTGTCTTCAATCTGATCCCCGGTTCTTTCAAAATAACCTGGAACCGCATACAAGTTGATTTCCAAACCGGCAATACCTGTTTTTTCAAGTTCTTTGGCATATTCAACCCAGGTAGGTTCGTAAATAGCATTCAAACTGGCAAAAACAGGAACATTTACACTCTTAACCAGTTTTTCAACATTGTAAAGATGTTCCTTAGGTCCTGCATGTTCCAGGCCCGGAAAAAGGCTGGTCATTTCCGCATTACGGTTTTCATATTCAGATAATTGCTCATCCATTTGAAGATTTTCGAGCTGAATTTGTTCTTCAAAAAGTGAGCGGTACACGATGGCACCAATTCCTGCTGCTTCAATTTGTTTAATCACATCAGGTTTGCTTACCAGGTTACTTGCTCCAAGAATTAGCGGGTTCTTTAGTTTAACCCCCATGTAGGTTGTTGATAGATCTGCCATAGCTTATTTTTTGATAGTATTTTCTTATTTAGAAGAACTGAAATTAGAATTTTTTGTTCAAGAAAGAAACGATTTTCTGGCCTTTATTCGAAATATTTTTGATTCTGTCCGGTAAGAAGTTCAATTCGTATACTATCAGGGCATAAAAAAACCACCTGCCTTACGACAGATGGTTTCTTTATCGTTTTTCCAATATTTGTTACAACAAACTTAAAGTAACTGTTAAACCAGCCATTACAACCGAAACCATGGTCATTAATTTGATCAGGATATTCAGTGAAGGACCGGAAGTGTCTTTGAACGGATCACCAACAGTATCTCCAACAACACCTGCTTTGTGCGCATCGCTGCCTTTACCACCGTGATTTCCTTTTTCAATAAACTTTTTAGCATTATCCCAGGCACCACCCGAGTTATTCAGGAATACGGCCAAGGTGAAACCAGCTGTCAAACCACCTGCCAGCAAACCAACAACACCGGCGACTCCCATTAAAGCACCAATAACAATAGGTACAATGATTGCCAGTAACGATGGCAACAGCATTTCCTGCTGAGCGCCTCTGGTTGAAATCTCAACACATTTTGCATATTCAGGAGTGGCAGTTCCTTCCAGAATACCTTTGATTTCGCGGAACTGGCGACGAACTTCTTCTACCATTGCACCAGCTGCACGACCTACTGCTTTCATTGTCATCGCACTGAAAACAAAAGCCATCATCGAACCGATGAAGATACCACCTAAAAACATCGGGTTAAAAAGTGTAATATCGTAAGCAGCAGAGAAATCTTTTACAGAAGCGGCAGAAATTTTAATCGCCTGAACTCCGTCTTGTACTGCAGGAGCAACATCGTTATAGAAAACATATTGTCCTTTTGAAACAAAACCTTCGCCGGCAGCAGCAATTTTTCCAAACCACAATCTTACTTCTTCCATGTAGGCTGAAATAAGAGCCATTGCAGTTAAAGCAGCTGAACCAATCGCAAAACCTTTACCAGTTGCAGCAGTTGTATTTCCTAACATATCCAAAGCATCGGTACGTTCGCGAACTTCTTTTGGCAATTCTGCCATTTCAGCATTACCACCGGCGTTGTCAGCTATCGGACCGAAAGCATCGGTTGCCAAAGTAATACCCAGTGTTGAAAGCATACCAACGGCAGCAAAACCAATTCCGTAAACTCCAAGTGCGAAGTCATGGTAACCACCTGCACTCCAGAAAGCGCCAACAATACCCAAAACGATTGTTACAACCGGGATCCAGGTTGAGTACATACCCACCGCAATACCATCGATGATAGTAGTTGCAGGTCCCTGAAGAGCTTGTTTGGCAATACCCTTGGTAGGTTTATATTCATCAGAAGTAAAATATTCTGTGGCCTGTCCGATAATTACACCAGCAGCCAAACCAATCACTACAGCACCAAATACACCCCAGGTAACCCAGCCTGTATAGGCAAGTACAACCATGGCAAGCAAAATCAATACTGAACTACCACCGGTACCCAGCAACAATGCATTCAACAGGTTTTTTTGTGTAGCTGACTCTTTGGTTCGAACCATATAAATACCTATAATTGAAAGGATGATACCGATAGCGGCAACGATCATTGGTGCAGTTACAGCTTTCACCATGTCCAAACCAGCTTCCTGCAAAGCAATAGCTGGAAGAGCAGCACCAAGAGCTGAAGTAGCCAAAATAGAACCGGCATAACTTTCATACAGGTCGGCACCCATACCGGCAACATCACCTACGTTATCACCAACGTTATCGGCAATGGTTGCTGGGTTACGTGGATCATCTTCCGGAATACCAGCCTCTACTTTACCAACAAGGTCAGCACCAACGTCGGCAGCTTTGGTGTAAATACCACCACCAACACGTGCAAAAAGAGCCTGAGTTGAAGCACCCATACCGAATGTAAGCATGGTAGTTGTAATTTCAATTAATTTCGCTTTTTCCCCTACTTCGGTTAAAACACCATTAGCAACGTAATCAGGGCTTCCATGAACAAAAGTCAAGCCCAGAAGATGAACACTGTTTTGCATATGTTCCGGAGTAAAAATTACCCAGTTCAAAAGAGAAAACCAGGCAGCAATATCGAGAAGTGCGAAACCAACAACAACAAGCCCCATTACAGCGCCACTGCGGAAAGCAACCTGCAGACCTTTATTTAACGACTGCGATGCTCCATGAGCTGTACGGGCTGATGCAAAAGTGGCTGTTTTCATGCCCAGGAAACCACACAGACCCGAGAAGAAACCTCCGGTAAGGAAAGCAATTGGCACAAACGGATTCTGAACACCAAAATAAGCCATGATGGTAAGAATCACCACCAAAACAAGAAATACCATTCCCACAACTTTGTACTGACGCCTCAGATAAGCCATTGCACCTTCGCGAACATATTGTGCAATTTCTTTCATCCGGTCTGTACCTTCCGAATTTTTCATCATCGATTTGAAGAAAATCCAGGCAAACACCAACGCCAGAACAGAGGCAATTGGTACTAGAAAGAATATACTGCTCATAAGTTGATAAATTTTTGTGTAACCTCAGTTACGGTTTAGATTTATGATATTAAATAGATTCCTTAAAAACCTTTTTTGATTGTTCGGTTTATTAAAAAAATTTCGTCAAGCAAAGATAATTTTATTGCTGAATTATGATTGGTTCAGAAACCTTTTTGACAACAGCTTGAATATTTATTAACACTGTTCTCAGCCATTTAAACTCATTCAAAATAAGCCCTTTCGCCAAACGGTTTAAAAATAATTTATCAGCAATGTATTAAAGCTTTCCGGTCGCGGCCATCCATTAAAATAGTCAAAGGTTTGTTAAAACGCACATGCTTAATAAAATCGGTTTCCCTGATCACGCTTTGCTCTTCGAGTGCTGCAATTTTAACGCGGGAATAATGCGAATTATGCGGAACGGAAAAATACCCCACATTCATCGATGTAACATTATGGAAGAAGTGAGACCCCAGTGATCCGTCGAGCGGAAAATCGGGTAATCCCATTTCAATAATGATTTTTGCGCGAGAGATACTCGACCAAAGCACCGGAATTCCGGTAAAAGGATCGCGGGATCCCCAACGTCCGGGGCCGATTAAAATATATTCCCGTTTTTCAGCATCTAACTCATGGTTCAATTCAGCAATTTCCTGTGCCATCTGCTTGGTTTTCATCCGGTCGAATTTGTTTGGATCAACATAAACCACATCGCGAATATCTTTAATAATTCCATTGCCCATCCCTCGCTCAGCATACATAAAAACATTATCCGGTGAAACAGCATTGATATCAACCTCCACTTTTTCTTCAATCCTGATCAGTGGTTTTATCTGTAACAGGTAAAGGGTAGGCAAACCGTTCTCAGCCGGTTCAATATCAATCGCATATTCGATTTCCACCGGCGAGCCCATTGCTTCCTTAAAAAGTTTCAACAACAACTGCAACGTATCGGCTAGTGGCAGATGACCGTATTTCAAAATATTGGCAAAATCAACTACTTTAGGTCCGCTTCCCTGAATGCCCGGAACCAGGTCATCGTTTTCCATGATATAAGTAGAAACTGAATGTTCAAGTGTACCATCTTGTTCTGCCTCTTTTATTCTGAATTTCTTTATAGCTGCATCTTCTCCCTTATTTATTAAGTCGAAATCCTTTTGTGTTAAATCGATGGCATAAAACTCTTTTTGTGTATCGCGCAGTTGATCTTTGAGTGCAGAAGCATTTAAATTGGGGTATTTCGGACAAAAGCGGAATGAATTCTCACCACCAACCACATACATACCCAAACCTACAGCAGCCACAGAGAAACCATCGTCGGGCTCCATATAGGAAATTGGATAATAATTATATGATTGAGCCACTCCTGAGAGGGTTGGATAAAACTTCTCATTGTAATGATGTCCAATCACTTCCTGGATGACGACAGCCATTTTTTCTTCTTCAATTTTATAATGTACCGCATCGAAGTAAGCCTGTGCCGAGTCGGTAAAAATACTGGAATAGACCAACTTAATTGCCGTTTCAAGCTGCTGGTAGCGAACCATCAAATCTTCGTGATTGTTGGGTATGAGATATGTAGAATAAACCCCTGAGAAAGGTTGTAAAAGCGAATCTTCAAATAAACCCGATGAGCGTACTGCCAAAGGACGATCCATTACTTTCAGATATTCAATGAGACGATGTTTAATCTTTTCATCAAACTCTGAATCGAGAAAATGCTGACGGATAGCATCGTAATCATTCAATGAATAAATATCTTCATAGAGATTGTTCATCTCAATAAACTTATCAAACTCAAGCGCTCCGATAACCGCAGTAGAAGGAATGCGGATATTCAGATTACGTGTGATTTTAAGAAAGTCGATATTTTCTATAAAGTGACAAATAAATGCGATTCCTCTCCCCTTTCCACCAAGCGATCCTTTTGCCATTCGAACAATAAAGCGGTTAGAATTCACAAACTGGGGATCAAAATTGACAATAGTCCCTCTTAGCTTTTCAGAACGGACTGCTTTAAAAACATTCAGGCAAAACTGTCGAAGTTCTTCAGGCGAGTCGAAATCCGACATCTGAATAGGCATTAATCTTTCTGCCATGTTAATTTCACCGCGTGCCATTAACCAGGTTGAGAACGAGTTCCGGCTTCCGTGATACTGCAAAGCACCTGCAGGAATATCCCTGAATTTTTCCTGAAATTCGATCAGTGTTCGTGCTTCAGTAATCGGCAATCCATCCATTCCCTTAAAAATAAAGTTTCCAAAGCCAAGCCGACGATATAAGAAATTCAACACATCCATCGACAAACTTTCTGAATTTTTATTAATGAAATCGGCTCCTATTTCCCTCGCCCGCTGTGCATTCGAAATATCATGCGACTGCAGTAAAAGAGGAATTGGAAACTTACGGGTGTTTTTAGTGTATTTTAAAAGTTCAATTCCCGCGTCCTCATTCTCCACTCCGTCTTTTTCGAATTTTACATCTGAAATCACACACAAGATATAACGCCGGTAACTATCGATAAAACGAATAGCCTCTTCATAGGTATCCACAAGGATTACTTTCGGGCGCGCCCGCATTCTCAGAATTTTATGCAATTCATCTTTGGCATCTTCTTTAACTAATGCCTGTGTTTGTGTCATCACCGTTGTGTACAAAACAGGCAAGTAGCGGGAGTAATACTGAATAGAGTCCTCCACCAACAGAATCACCCGAACACTTCCGTTTTGTGTGTCACGGGCAACATTATTAATGTCCTCCACATACTTAATCATTGCCATGAATACGTTGGAGTTTCCGTTCCAGACAAAAATCCGGTCGATAAAATCCAGTTTTCTTCTTTCTGTTTGGAAATACAGCAAATCGGCATTGTTATTTACAAGCAAAAGAAGCGGAACACGCGGACGCATCTCACGGATGGCCCGGGCTGTTTGTACCGGAGAATCTTTATCCACTCCGGCCATTACAATAATCAGATCGAAATCGAGATGCTCAAGTGTGAATAAAGCATCTTCCATGGTATTCACACTCGTAAAACGAGGTGCTGCATATAAATTCAACTGCAGGTATTCGCCAAAGATCTTATCGCTGAACTGCCCCTCACGAACAATTGAATAAGAATCATAAAGTGTGGCAATTAACAACACTTCTTTTACTTTGGTAGGCATTAATTCCTGGAAAATGTCGCGGTCGGTTTTACGCTTCTTATAAAGATTTGCCAGTGAAATATTGTCGAGGTCCATCTGTTTACGCTTTAATTCGTTGAAGTTAGGTATTTTTTGGATTTTGCTGAAGAAGGCATAAAAAATCCCGATCTATCAACAGATGGACCGGGACTCCTTTATTTGTTTTTAATCCTTTAATCCAATTTGTGAATCACCAGGCCGGAACGCAGTTTAGGTTCAAACCAGGTGGTTTTTGGTGGCATAATATTTCCGCTGTCGGCTATATTGATCAGCTGATCCATTGAAACCGGGAACAAAGCAAAAGCAGCTTTCATTTCACCCGAATCGACACGACGTTTCAATTCTCCCAAACCACGGATTCCACCTACAAAATCGATTCGTTTAGATGTACGCAAATCTTTAAT
>DAOPJR010000142.1:0-6719 GCA_035399765.1 Draconibacterium sp.
CCTGTCGGTAAAAATACGCTTCCCTGTATTGGGCTGGCAGCTATGTATGCCGAACCGATCAATGGTATCCTGAAGCAATGATTTCTCCCCAAATAAATTCAGATACTGCTTTGGTTTTTGGGTTTTACTACGCGGCCAAAACCGGGTTCCAGAACCACCTGCCATGATAAGCGTATAAATGTTTTGCATTTCTTACAACATTAAATTATGATAGGCTAAAATAGCTCATATTATCCTAAAAATACAAACGAAATAAGTCGGAATAGCAAATAAAAACCAACCACTTTATGCTCACTCTAAAATAAATACATGGTTATATTTTTAATTAATCCGGTTGTTAATCATTACTTAGAAACAACTAGACACCACTGAGCCGAACCTTTATTTTAGTATGATTTCCTTCAACTATCCATGCGGGAATACAAATTTCAAGACGTTTCAATCCTGGAATCTGGCGATCGAGTTTTAAGGGTGCCGGATATAATGAAACAACTGAAAGGCTTAATTCAGGATGCGATAGATTATCGAGTTTTAATTCTTTACCGTCTTGTTTTAAAATGGCACCGCCTGTTACAATTTCAACATCAGCAGTTGTCAGGAGTTGCCAGGTAATCAGTTCTGTTTTATCCGATTTGGTAATATCATCTTCAATCAGGACAGAAACAGGGCTGTCTTTTACAAATCTTCTTACTGCTTTTGTAACCAAATTCCCTAGTGTTGGTGTAAGATCGTAACTCACTTCGGGTTGCTCTCCATCTTTAAAATTAACAATAGAAACCAACCCGTCAACCCGATGAAGCGAATCGTTTACAGTAATAGTACTGTGACCGTAATTATTCTTAGTGAGCAATGTCCACCGCTGACTATTTTGTTCCTTGTTCCAAAGATCGAAACCGGTTTGTTCAAGTGTATTGTAATCCTGGTTTCCCGGATCGACCACCCATCGCACCCCGTTTAATTCAAAAATAAACGACGCACCATCCATGTTTCCATGATTTACTAACCCGCGGCCACCTTTCGTTCCAAGATAGTACTTGTGCGGATCATCTTCATCTCCCTTAAAAACAGCCACTGGATTACTTCCCTCTCCCTTCCAGTTTTTGGGAGGAACAACACTTTCATTTTCTCTAAACTGAGAAAGCCAAACCATAGCAGCTCCTGTCAGCCGGGATAACTTTCCCATTTCATCGGCCGGTCGTAAAAACCTATTTCTTTCAAAAAAAATTTTATTCCCCGACTTTGCCGCAAACCAGGCTAGAACAATATCTCCGTTTTCGCTTCTTTTGTCGCCGCAATCGGCAAAGTTGTAATACATTCCTGATGGTGTATTAGTCATACAACGAAATACAGCACTTTCTTTATATCCCGGAAAGTCCCAATGCCCAAAATCATTTCCGAAAGCACTTTCCAAAATGGAGGCAATCACAACCGAGAAACTGGTTCCATATTCCCAATACGTTGAACCTTCAGGATAAACTCCATCGGGCATGTATGCCGAAAGAGCATGTGGTAAACCATTGAGCGCACGAGCAATGGTTTTCGATGCCAGTTCAGGTTCATCATCAGCAACAGTAATTGCAGCAGCTATCATTCCTCCGTTGCAAACCTGGTTCCAGTTATTGTCTCCATTCGCCCACCAGGGAACTTCTCCGTTCTCAGGCCAGCTTGGTTTTAATCCTTTTTCAATTAATGCCTGTTTTGCAAGATCAATAGTAGATTTTGGCAGATCTCCTGCAGTCCAGTCAATTGCAAACGCGACTGCCAGCGACATTTCTGCAACATCGAGAAAATGAGAAGGATTCCAGTCACTAAAATTGCAAACGGCAATTACCTCATTGTTAATCCGCTTCAGTACTTTCGGGTCCTTATCCATGATATAAACAAAGCCAAGCATATTCATCCGGTACAACATCTCGCGCGAGACCCCCAGTAAACGTCTGCCAACCATTTCCCTGGTTAACAACGGTTCATCAAAAATCTGTTTTGCATTCAGTTGAATGGAAGCATACATATTTTGAAGCACAGGATCAGTTTTCATCTTCGCTTTCAAATCCTTTTCCAGCTTCGAATTTAATACCAGCCGGGGATGTGTTTTCAAAAGATTCTTTTGCAGGTATTCTGTTGTTATCGGATTGAATAATTGCGGGATTTCCTGAGCATGGGTGAACCTGACTTCAACTAAAAAGAATATAATAAGAAGACATGTTGAAATGCTTTTCAATTTCATGGAATCAGTTATTGGTTTAGTGTTTAAATGTAAAATATTATTTACAGAGGAAACAATAACCAGACATATTTAATAAACCAATTTATGAGTAAATATTAAACAGTTCGCAACCAGCGGTTACTTACCCAGCCTTCGATATCCACTTTTACATACGACCATTCACCTTCTGTTTTCTCAATCGAAACCTTTGTTCCTTTTGGCAAGGGACTCGAAACTAATGAAGAATTGGCATCCGGACTTGTCCTGATATTCAGGTTATCCGCAATAACAATTCCTTTGTCCTTAAAAACGGAATCAACGTCATCCGGCAAGTCTTCATTTCTGCCAATCATTACTTTACTTTGCAATGCCAGCATCGGAAAGGCCGGACCGGGATCACGTTTTCGGGAGGGCGCAATATCTTCGTGTCCTACAATTTCGGCAATTGGATAAGCTGCTTTTAATGCGAGGCAAATTTGTTCAACCACATCGATTTGTTCTTCAGTGTAAGCCTCCCAGCCTTTGATTTCTGAATCCAATTTATGTTTGGCAATCACAACATTTTCCGAGTCTACCTTTTTACTGAAATTGGTATAATACCCATCAGGCGATTGCTTAAGCACACCTGCATTATCAATCTCAATTCCGATACTGTACTGGTTTAAACCACTGCGTCCTTTCCACGAACTGCGCCCGGCATGCCAGGTTTTAATATTGAAGGGTGCCAGTTGAATAACCTGCCCGTTTTTACCTACCACAAGATGCGCCGAAGCATTTGCTTGCGGATTTCGCAACCAACTGGCCGAAGATGTCAGCGAACTTCCGGCTGTGTAGTGAATTACAATGGTATCAGGCAAGCCGCCTGGAAATGGTCCTGAAACATTTGGTGTCTCCTCAAAGGAAATCTTAATCTTTGCTTCCGGATCAATAAGTTTATGGTTTTCTATAGAAATCATTTTATCAGATTTAATGGTAAAATCTCTTTGCCTAGACATAAATGAATCTTCATTTCTGAAGCATTCAACTTCAATAATTTTTAAGAATAAGCGTCATCATTTACGGGGTTTTAATGGTTGTCTATTTTCTTAAAACTTTTGTATGCCTGGTTAAATATCTGTTAAACAAGTTACTTAACTTTAACAACAAATACAAATAAGACCAATAAGTCTTTAATAAAAAGTTTTACGGTTAAGGGAGTCGGTATCAGAGAACCTGTACATCGTATATTTTTGCGCTGATTTCGCCTTTGGCAACACGCAAGGCATTTATGGCAAGTGCTTCCAGTTCGTCTTCTCCCGGATAGGTAAAAACAGGAGCAATAAAACCCGTTTTATTTCGAATGTATTTCTCTAATTCTTTATTGAAAGCCATACCACCAGTTAACAAAATACCGTCGACTTTTCCTTCCAGAACAACGGCCATTTCACCTATCATTTTAGCTACCTGGTAAAACAGTGCATCCTGGATTGCAATTGCATTTTCATCCCCTGCCTTGGCGCGTTTTTCCACTTCTTGTGCATCGTTTGTTCCAAGATAGGCAACAAAACCACCCTCTCCAACTACCATTCGCCTGATTTGATCTTTCGAATATTTTCCGCTAAAGCAAAGATCGATTAATTGCCCAACAGGAAGTGTACCCGATCTTTCGGGGCTAAAACTCCCTTCACCGTCCAATGCATTATTTACATCAATCACACGACCATTTTTATGTGCTCCAACAGAAATGCCACCTCCAAGATGCGCCACAATCAGGTTCAATTCTTCATACGATTTTCCTATTTGTTTTGCATGCTGACGTGCAGTAGCTTTTTGGTTTAAAGCATGGAAAATCGAAACACGTTTAAATTTTGGATGACCGGCAAAGCGGGCGATATTTTCCAGTTCGTCGGTAACCACAGGATCGGCCATGTAAGCTTTGGCTCCTGGTATTTGCAGTGCAATGTAATCAGCTAAAATAGGCCCCAAATTACTTGCATGTTGTCCGAGAACTCCTTGGCGAAGATGCTCAATCATCAGATTATTTACCAAATAAACTCCTGATTCGAGCGGATAGGTTAATCCTCCTCTGCCAATAATATACTTAATTGAATCCACCTCAATTCCCTCTTCCACCAGTGCATCAATGATCAATCCTTTTCTTAAATCGAACTGATCGATAATGGTTTTATAGCGCATCAATTCTTCGAGCTGGTGCCGGATAGTTTTTCGAAGCACACATTCATTTTCGAAATAAACAGCAAATTTAGTTGAAGTAGATCCCGGGTTTATGGCAAGAATACGATTCATACTAACTTATTAACGATGCCAGAGCCATCGAGTTCAGTTTTGTTTTACGGCTATCGCCGCGTGAAGACACAACAACCGGAACTTTAGCCCCTGCAATGATTCCCGACATTTCAGCTTTTGCCAGTTTTGAGTTGGTTTTATAAAATACATTGGCAGCATCGATATTTGGGAACAACAAACAATCTGCATCTCCGGCTACCGGGGAGGTAAATCCTTTTAAAGAAGCTGCTTCACTGTCAATAGCTACATCCAATGCCATTGGGCCATCTACCATTCCGCCTTCAATCTGGCCATGTTCCGACATTTTTGCAATGGTTGCACCGTCCATACACGACTGAATAGAGATAATGATCTGTTCAGTTGGTGCAATCACCGCAACTTTGGGTTCCTTTATTCCAAGCGATTTAGCGGTACACAATAAATAATCAGTCATTAACAATTTCTGCTTCAAATCGGGATAAGGAATCACCGCAGCATCAGTAAAAATTAACATTTTATGATAATTCGGATTTTTCATTACCGAAATATGCGTAAGGGTACCACGGGCAGGAACCAGGTTAAATTCCTTTTTTAAAAGGGCCCGCATAAATTTATCGGTAGAGATCATTCCTTTCATCAGAATGTCTGCTTTGTTATCATGAATCAATTCAACAGCTTTTTGTGTTGCTTCCGACATACCTGTGGCATGCACAATCTCATAATTTTTCATATTAATTCCAAGACGACTACAGACGCTTTCAATTTTATCACGATCGCCTGTTACTATAGGCTTTACAAAGCCCAATGAAACAGCATCTTCCAATGCTTCAAGCGTGTTTTCATCCACCCCATTTATGGCAACAACTCTTTTCGCTTCCTGTTTCTGTGCTGCTTCCAGCAGTTCGTTAAAATTATGAATCATCATGATCTCGTATTTTTTATCGAAATTACACTAAATCAACTTTTTAAACAGATAACTTTTCTCATTAAATAATATGTTGTAAACCATCAACCAAAATTTCATACTAATAAATGATAAGTATTAAATCAGAGTTACTACCGCTTTATTACAAAAGCAGAAGTTCAGATAATATTTTACAACATATTTCAGGATATTCGTTAACATTACAAGACTTTTAAGTGTTTTTATATTTAGGCTATAAAAACTAAATCTGCTTCTGGCATAAACGCTGGGAAAGCAAGGTTATTTGATCTTTGAAGATACAAAAAAATGACCGATTTCAATAGCGAAAAGAAATGTTGTACACTGAAACAGTGTGTTTTATAATATATTGTAAACTTTCCACTAAAATGATTTTTATGCTATTTTCGACTCTAGTTATATTAAGTTGTCATTCAAAGCTAATCAACTTGATTTTGAAATTACCATACGGTTTTATTCAACTTTTCTTCGAAAAATCTGACGAAGTTATCATAACTGCGAACAATTACAGCCGATTCTCGACCAGCAAAAATCGTTCGAACGGAATTTAACAATGCTTCTGCCGAAAACCGGCATTATTCTTATTTGATTTTTCAGATTTAATCTATAAACCTAAAAATTATTGATATGGTGAACAAAATTACTAGTCTAGCTGAGTACTTTGCAAAGTATAAAGAAAGTGTGGCGGATCCCGATGGATTTTGGGGGGACATTGCAGAAAGCCACTATTGGCAAAAAAAATGGGACCGTGTTCTTGAATACAAATTCAAAGGCGAAGACTCACCGGATGTTAACTGGTTTGTAAACGGGAAGCTAAATATTACCGAGAATATTTTTGAACGCAATATGTTCATGCGCAAAGATCAGGTAGCTATTATTTGGGAACCCAATGACCCAAAAGAATCTGAAATCAAATTAACTTACGGCGAATTATTCGAAAAAGTTAAACAGTTTGCCAATGCCCTTAAAAAACTGGGGGTGAAAAAAGGCGACCGTGTAGCACTTTATCTGCCGATGGTTCCCGAGTTGGCAATAGCCATGCTGGCCTGCGCCCGTATTGGTGCCATTCATTCTATTGTATTTGCAGGATTCTCTGCTACTGCCCTGGCCGATCGTGTTAACGATGCTCAGGCAAAAGTGCTGATTACCTCTGATGGAGGCTTTAGAGGAACTAAATCCATCCCTCTTAAAGATATTGCAGACGATGCATTGAACAACTGCCCTTCGGTTGAAACATCTGTTATATTAAAACGAACAGGTGATAATGTGACCTGGAAAGATGGCCGCGACATTTGGTGGCACGAT
>DAOPJR010000143.1:0-6713 GCA_035399765.1 Draconibacterium sp.
TCCTTCCTAAATGTTAACCCCCAAACACACAATATGGGATGAATCCCAAATGCACGGCAAAGATAAATATTTTTAAATTCTATCAAAAATGACTTTAATCATTTAACTGTTTTAATAGTTTTTTTTGAATTATTGACATTTTGAAGATATTTTCAGACATATGGAATACTATTTGAATACTATTGGTAATATCTAGTTAGTTAATTGAAATGTTTTAACTTTAGGCCTAACAATTCTCAACCAATATGAAACTAAAATTCATACATTTTTTGCTCACACTTCTTATTTCAAATACCGTTTTTGCTCAGTATCCAAAAGTGGAAAATAGTTTTGACAGGAAAGTAAAATCGTTTTTGGAAGAGAACCAGAATAACTGGCGTGACATGAATGTGCCTCTTACCGACGGTAGAGTTCTTTATGATATCATTGTAAAAAATCATTATACAAGAGCAGTTGAAATAGGCACCTCAACCGGGCATTCTGCTATTTGGATTGCCTGGGCGCTAAGTAAAACAGGTGGAAAACTGATTACTATTGAAATTGATAAACGACGTTACCTTGAAGCTCAGGCCAACTTTAAACAGGCAGGTGTTTCAGATTATATCGACGTGCGACTTGCAGATGCACATGAATTGGTGCCGAAACTGGAAGGGAAATATGATTTCGTTTTTAGCGACGCAGACAAATACTGGTATAAGAATTATTTTATAGCCATGGATCCAAAACTGGTGGTTGGTGGCTGTTTTACGGCACACAACACCGGAATGCGAACAAATGGTATTCGTGATTTTTTGGAATATGTTGAGGGTCTGAGTAACTATGAAACCACGATTGATCGTAATAGTCGGTCGGGAATTTCAATCAGTTACAAGATGGCTGAGAAGTAGCATACCTTGAATGAATCAGAAAATAGACTAGAAAGAAAGCTGGGATTATTTCCGGTTACAAATATTGTTATTGCAAACATTATTGGAGCCGGGATTTTTACAACTACAGGTTATCTGATGGGTTTTTTGGGCAATCCGATGATCATGTTGTTTCTATGGATTCTCGGAGGATTAATAGCTTTGTGTGGTGCTATCGCATTTGGCGAATTGGGTGCAGCTTTCCCTGATGCAGGTGGTGAATATGTTTTTATATCGAAACTTTTTTCTCCGCTTCTTGGTTTCTTAAGTGGATGGCTTTCTTTAATTGTTGGCTTTTCAGCACCGATTGCTGCATCAGCCATCGGGTTCAGTAAGTATTTTATCTGGGCTTTTCCCGACTCGCAAAGCTGGTTGTTTTTGAATAACATTATCGGAGAAGAAGCTTATAGCAGGATGCTGGCTATAGTGATTATCATTCTTTTCACATTCATTCATGCAAAAGGTTTGGTACTTGGGGCAAAAGTGCAAAACTTGCTCACCTTGCTAAAAATTCTTTTGGTGCTGGCACTTATTTTTGCTGGTTTTCTTTTTGGAGAAGGAAACTTGGAAAACTTAAAGACAAGTGCAGAATTCGAATTCTCATTTACCAATTGGAAAGCCATCGGACTTTCCCTTGTATTTATCATGTTTGCATACAGTGGCTGGAATTCTGCCACTTATATTGGTTCTGAAATACGTTCGCCCCGAAAAATCATTCCACGATCCTTATTGATATCAACGTTGATAGTAACCGTTTTGTATATTCTACTTAACGTGTTTTTTATTTATGCGGTTCCTCCCTCAGAATTAAGAAATGAACCTGAAGTAGCCGGTTTAGCTGCAGGATTTGCATTTGGCCCTTTGGCTGAAAAGGTCATCTCTTTACTTATTTCTTTTGCTTTGTTTTCTTCCTTGAGTGCATTTATATTGCTTGGCCCGCGTGTTTATTTTAAAATGGCTCAGGATGGTTTGTTTTTCAAGTCTATGGCAAAAATCCACCCAATCAGAAAAGTACCGGTAAATGCCATTTATCTGCAGGCTGCCATTGCAATTATATTAGTGCTATCAGGTACTTTCGACCAGATACTTACCTATATGGGTTTTTCGCTCGGAATATTCCCGATACTTGCAGTGGCAGGTGTTTTTAAACTTCGGATGCGGGGTGAAAGTGTGTTGAAATTACCCGGATATCCCATCATTCACCTTATTTTTATTCTGACCGGAATCGCGATGTTGGTTCTTACTTATTTCGAACGTCCGGTGGAATCTTCAGTGGCATTATTTACAGCACTATCCGGAATTCCGCTTTATTACTTTTTTCACAGGAAGTTAAAAAGTCAGAAATTCTGAATTTCGCTCAACATGTTGTCAATTTTCTCTTTGGTTACATTTCGGAGTTTTTCGTGGTCAGAATCGATAAGTACTTCACCGTAACGAATCGTGACGTGTGTAACCGGTTTACCCATCTGTCTGAAAAAATGCGGGACAAAGGTGTCGTCACCAACCCAGGCATCATTCTTATCTTTATAATCAATTGCTACAGGAATGATTGGGATAGCAGTTTCGGTGGCAATTTTAAAACTTCCTGTTTTGAAATTTTTGGTTAGCGGCCCATAATAGGTAGTTCCTTCAGGAAAAATGGTCACTGGGATACCTTGCGAAACACTGTTTTTTATTTCTCCCATGGTGCTGATTAAACTTCGTACATTGTTCCGGTCAACAAGAATTAAGTTCGTGATTTTTGTGGCAACCTTACCGAAAGGCCACTTTCGTAACTCCGCTTTTCCAACAAAAGAAGCTGGCGTAAGACTGGAAAAAATAAAGATGTCGAGATAGCTTCGGTGATTGGGCATCAGAATAAAGTTATCTGAAGAAGGTAGTTCGTTTCGGTGTATTTTAATCCCACAGACTACAACAATGATTGTTCCCCAGGTTTTCAAAACCCAGTTTTGAAGCCGGCGGCTGAAACCGAAAAACTGTAACCATACCCAACCGGTAAATGCTACACAGGCAGTTCCGATCAAAACCAGTAACAGACGCACGAATGCAAGAGGATAAAAAAGAAGCCATTTTAGTGTTTTCATCAACACAAATATGGGAAAAGAAATAGTTAGTTGATTCGGTAACCCGATTTGAAAATAGAAAAAGCGACCTTAAAAGATCGCTTTTGAGTGAGGTTCCTGGCGGATTCGAACCGCCGTACGCGGTTTTGCAGACCGCTGCCTAGCCACTCGGCCAAGGAACCCTGTAAATCAGGTTGGCAAAAATATAAAATTTTACAGTTCCTGCAATACGATTTCGAAAAGTAGAATTATTTCCGCAGTTTCTGCCAACTGCTGTTACTGTGCGGTTGATTTCCTGCACTTGGCCAGTTGTTGTTTACGGTACGCGGATTATTCCCTTCGTTAAGTTTTCTGCGACTGTCTTCTGTCTTTTGAAGACCAGTACCTTCATTTAATTGATTGGTATGGATGAACATTGCTTTATGGTTTAAATTGATTTTTCGAAAATACGGATAAAATAGTTGAAAAATTCTGGTAAATATCAGTTCTGCTGTACCAATTAAGTATTTAATAACATGTAATAATCAAAGATTTAGGTACAGGATAATACGAGTTTGGGAATCGTTGGATCAATGTTAGTCGGTTGAATTAATGAGAAATAAGTGTGCTATCTTTCCAATATTACACTTACTCTATCAATTTCTCCTCCCATGGGTGGATTCAATTTAGAGATTTTTATACGAGTCTTTTCAATACCGTCAAATTGTTTGTACAAAGCATCCAGAATACGGCTGGCCACATTCTCCAGCAAGGCTGACTTTATCTGCATCACTTCTTTAACGGTTTCGTAAACCGATTGGTAATTCAGTGCATCTTCCAGGTTGTCGCTGGCAGCTGCTTTGCTACAGTCTGTTTCAATTCTGATGTTCACTTCGAAATAATTACCTACAATCTGCTCACTTTTAAAATGGCCATGGTAGGCATAAAATTTCATTCCTTCAATTTCAATAACTCCCATCGAATAATTAAATAATTTAGACAAAAGTAATAATTTGAACAGGTGTCCTTAATTCTCACAAATCATTTTTTAATTTTGTCCCCTTAGTTTATTGGGGTTAATCAAAAAAATTATGACTGAAAACAAAACGAATACCGTTTCTGAAACGCAAAAGAAATCGAATTTTATCCATATGCAGATCGATGCTGATCTGGCAGCGGGAAAAAACGGAAGTAGAGTACATACTCGTTTCCCCCCGGAACCAAACGGATACCTGCACATTGGTCACGCAAAATCGATTTGTTTGAATTTTGGTCTTGCACAAAAATATGGCGGCAAAACCAACCTTCGTTTCGACGATACCAATCCATCAAAAGAAGAAACCGAATATGTTGAATCGATTATGGAAGATGTTCGTTGGCTTGGTTTTGATTGGGAAGATCGTTTGTATTATGCATCTGATTTTTTCCCGAATTTGCATGAATTTGCGATTCAGCTGATCAAGGCAGGAAAAGCTTACGTGGATGATCAGGATGCAGAAACTATCAGTCAACAGCGTGGAACGCCTCAAAAACCGGGAATAATTAGTCCATTTCGGGAAAGATCGGTGGAAGAAAATCTGGATTTATTTGCGCGGATGACAGCAGGCGAGTTTAATGAAGGCGATAAAGTGTTGCGTGCAAAAATCGATATGGCTTCGCCAAACATGCACATGCGCGATCCGATTATGTACCGCATTATGAAGGCTCATCATCACCGTACCGGAGATAAATGGTGCGTGTATCCGATGTACGATTTTGCACATGGTCAGTGCGATTTCTGGGAAGGAATCACCCACTCAATCTGCACCCTGGAGTTTGAAGTTCACCGTCCGTTGTATGATTGGTTTGTAGATCAGTTGCAGGAAACGGATTATCGTCCGCGCCAGATTGAATTTGCGCGTTTGAACCTGACATACACAGTGATGAGTAAACGTAAACTGCTCGAGTTGGTTAAAGATAATCACGTAAATGGCTGGGACGATCCGAGGATGCCTACCATTTCTGGATTGCGCCGTCGCGGTTACACTCCTGAATCTATTCGCAATTTCTCCGACAAGATCGGGGTGACAAAGGTGGATGGAATGATCGATGTTTCGCTGCTGGAATTCAGTGTACGCGAACATTTGAATAAAACGGCTCAGCGTGTAATGGGTGTAATTAATCCGTTAAAAGTGGTGATTACCAATTATCCTGAAGGACAAACTGAAGAGCTCGATGCCATAAATAACCCGGAAGATGAAAGTGCCGGAACCCGTAAAGTACCGTTCAGCAAAGAAATTTATATTGAGCGCGACGACTTTATGGAGGATCCGCCACGCAAATTTTTCCGTTTGGGACCTGGTAGAGAAGTGCGTTTACGTTATGCCTACTTTATTACCTGCACCGATGTGGTTAAAGATGAAAACGGTGAAATAGTGGAACTGCACTGTACTTACGATCCGGCATCACGTGGTGGCAACTCGCCCGACGGACGTAAAGTAAAAGCAACCTTGCACTGGGTTTCTGCTGAACATGGCGTGAAATCGGAAGTTCGTATGTATGATCGTTTGTTTAACGACGAAGATCCGTCAGGACATAAAGACATCGACTTTAAAGAATTCATGAATCCTGATTCACTTCAGATTTTACCCGAATGCTATCTTGAACCTTTTGTGAAAGATTCAAAACCTTTTGATCATTTTCAGTTTGAGCGTTTGGGTTACTTTAACATGGATCCTGATTCAACACCTGAAAAGCCGGTTTTTAATCGAACAGTGGCACTACGCGACTCGTGGGCAAAAGAACAGAATAAACAATAAAATGAAAGCGGGAAATTCTCCCGCTTTCATTTTATGAGCATTCCCCTAAAGAAAGGATTACTTTTTTTTGAATAATCGTGGTGTTTTACCGACACATACCCGATGTTAACCGAATGTTAAACCTATTTGTTAAATGTGTTTATTACATTTGATTCGGTAATTCAAGGGAATAAATCATGGAACGAATCGATCAGGAACACGTAAAGGACAGAGATCAGTCAAGAAAAGTATTAGCAATCTTTCTCATTGTAATTGGATTTCTTTGGATAGCGAGGCAATCCGGGATCTTTTATGGTTTCCCGTTCTTTCATATAAATCATATTTTTGCCCCGGTGGGGAGGATTTTTGGAAGTATGGGACATCTGATTTTTTCATGGCCCATGATTTTAATCCTGGTAGGCGTGGTTTTAATGGCTGGTAAACGTTCAGCGGGCTTGGTTCTTCTAGTCATCGGTGGGATTTTTCTCCTACCAAAGTTATTTCTTTTCTCAGGTGCTGTAATTTTATTCTTCCCTTTGGTATTAATAGCTGTGGGGATTGCCATTGTTGCACGTATTTTATAAGTGTTCCAATTGGAGTAGTAAATTTACCTAAGCTGGTATAAAACCGAAAGAGCCGCGATGATATTTTTTAAACTGAAAAAGTACTAAAATGGAAAAAATGCAATCGTCGAATAAAAGAGTATATTTTGGAGTGTTCATGATAGCTGTGGGCAGTCTTTGGATACTTGAACGTTTAAATCTGATTCCGCAATTCTGGGATGATATTCTGATCTCGTGGCAAATGTTACTGATTGGAATTGGAATCTTTTCTATTATAGGAGGCAATAAAACAACCGGTACGATCCTGATCGTCATCGGAGGTTTTTTTCTGATACCCGAAATAACCAATATTCCCTACCAACTAAGACGTATAAGATGGCCTATGTTGATAGTGGGAGTTGGTGTCGTATTACTGGTAACCCAAGG
>DAOPJR010000144.1:0-6702 GCA_035399765.1 Draconibacterium sp.
AATTTGAGTCCCATCCTTTGATGAATCCCAAACGATTTGCTATCGGATTTACTTTCTGTCCCATGTACTAATTATTAAGATTTTCTTCAACAGTTGCTTTACTATCTACATAAATCGTTACATGGTTCGAACGTTTTCTGATACGGTGTGCACGACCCTGGGGAGCCGGGCGTAAACGTTTCAGAATCCGGCCTGAATCAACCATGATTTGAGATACGTAAAGTTCACTTTCCTCTAAACGAACTCCTTCGTTTTTTGCCTGCCAATTGGCAATGGCTGAAAGAAGCAGTTTTTCTACCCTTCCTGAAGCTTCCTTTGAGGAGTATTTCAAAACGTCAAGCGCTTTGTTTACTTCCATGCCGCGGATCATATCAGCCACCAGTCTCATTTTACGAGGTGAGGTAGGGCAGTTTCTTAAAACAGCAAAATATTGTTGCTTTTTTTCTTCTTTTCTTTTGTCAGCTGCTAGTCTTTTTCTGGCACCCATAGTACTTACTTTTTAAATTTTAAATGCCTATCTTTTCTTATTACCAGCATGCCCCCTGAATGTGCGGGTTGGAGCAAATTCGCCCAAACGGTGTCCTACCATATTTTCGGTAACATAAACCGGGATGAATTTATTTCCATTATGTACTGCAATAGTATGTCCTACAAAGTCAGGAGAAATTACTGATGCCCTGGCCCAAGTTTTGATTACCGATTTTTTGTTGGTATCATTCATAGCCAACACTTTTCTTTCAAGTTTGAAATCGATAAAAGGACCCTTTTTTAATGAACGACTCATAATTATTCCTCTTTACTATTTTTTCCTACGTTCTACAATATACTTGTTGGAAGCTTTCTTCTTCGAACGGGTTTTGTAACCTTTCGCAAGTAAACCTTTGCGTGATCTTGGGTGTCCACCTGATGAACGACCTTCTCCACCACCCATTGGGTGATCAACAGGGTTCATTACAACACCACGAACACGAGGTCTTCTTCCCAACCAACGAGAGCGACCGGCTTTTCCCGATTTCTCGATGTTGTGTTCTGTATTTCCAACTGTACCTACTGTAGCCCTGCAGGTTGTAAGTACCATACGAGTTTCGCCTGACGGTAATTTCAGAATTGCAAATTTTCCGTCACGTGAGGTCAATTGCGCATAAGTGCCTGCACTACGTGCCATAATTCCACCCTGTCCGGGATGTAACTCAATGTTGTGAACCAAAGTACCCAAAGGGATTTCAGACAGGGGAAGTGAATTTCCAATTTCAGGATCTACACCTGTACCGCTCATTACAGTTTGGCCAACTTTTAAACCGTTTGGCGCAACGATGTAACGTTTTTCGCCATCTTCATAATTCAGAAGGGCGATACGAGCAGTACGGTTTGGATCGTACTGAATGGAATCAACAACAGCTGCAACACCGTCTTTATTGCGCTTAAAATCAATAATACGGTATTTGCGTTTGTGTCCCCCGCCTATATATCTCATTGTCATTCGTCCCTGGTTGTTACGACCACCGGACTTTTTGATGGGCTCCAACAATGATTTTTCAGGCGTAGATGCAGTAATTGTATCAAAAGCACCAATTACTTTGTGCCTTTGACCCGGTGTTACTGGTTTTAATTTTCTTACTGCCATTTTATATTAAATATTACTGTAAAAGTCAATGCTATCACCTTCGGCCAGGGTAACAATCGCTTTTTTGTACGAATTTGTCTTACCTGTTATAATTCCGCCTTTGGTATATCTCGATTTCATTTTACCACCATATACAACGGTGTTCACGCTTTCAACCTTCACATTATAAAGACTTTCGACAGCCTTTTTAATTTCAGGTTTACTTGCTCTCCGATCCACTACAAAACCGTAACGGTTAAAACGTTCCGACTGGTCGGTCATTTTTTCTGTAACTAATGGTTTTACTAAAATTTCCATTTCTTTTTTCCGTTAAAGTTTAAATGCCTCTTCAATTTTCGCAACAGATCCTTCGCAAATAATCAGAGTTTTTGCGTTAAGAATATGATATGTGCTTAATTCAGAAGCAGTTACAACCGATACGTCCTGTAAATTTCGCGAGGACAAATATATGTTATTATTTTCAGCCGGTAAAACGAAAAGTGCCTTTTTTTCAGCAATTTGCAGATTGGTTTTCAAGGCAACCATTTCCTTGGTTTTTGGGGCTTCAAAATTGAAGTCTTCCAATACCATGATGCTGTTTTCGTTTGCTTTATATGTTAAAGCTGATTTACGGGCCAATTGCTTCACTTTTTTATTCAGCTTGAAGCCATAGTTACGCGGACGTGGGCCAAAAACAGTACCACCACCACGGAATACAGGTGATTTAATGCTACCTGCACGTGCCGTACCGGTTCCTTTCTGACGTTTGATTTTGCGGGTACTACCTGCAACTTCTCCACGTTCTTTGCTCTTGCTCGTTCCCTGACGCTGATTTGCCAAATATTGTTTTACATCGAGATAAATGGCATGGTCGCTGGGCTCAATACCGAAAATCTGGTCATTCAGTGTGACTTTTCTTCCGGTTTCTTTTCCTTGTAAATTCAGTACACTTAGTTCCATTGTTTTCTAATAATTAAGTAAGAACCTTTGGCTCCAGGTACTGAACCTTTTACCACTAACAAATTCTTCTCAGGAATTATTTTTAATACTTCGAGGTTTTCGATGGTAATGGTTTTGCCACCGTCGCGACCTGCCATACGCATTCCTTTGAATACGCGTGATGGCCAAGATGAAGCACCGACAGAACCCGGAGCTCTCAACCTGTTATGCTGACCATGTGTGGCATCGTTTACCCCACGGAAATTGTGTCTTTTAACAACCCCCTGGAAACCTTTTCCTTTTGAAACTCCAATTACGTCAACGTAATCCAGTTCGTGGAAAATGCTTACATCGATTTCCTGACCCAGTACAAATTCTTCCTGGTAGGTGTTATGAAACTCTACTACTTTACGCTTCGGAGAAGTGCCAGCTTTTTTAAAGTGGCCAATTTCAGCTTTGGTGGCGTGCTTTTCTTTTTTATCGCCATAAGCCAACTGAAGCGCGTCGTAGCCGTCGGTTTCTTCGGTCTTCACTTGTGAAACAACACAAGGTCCGGCCTCAATCACAGTGCATGGGATGTTTTTCCCCTCAACACTGAATACGGATGTCATTCCGATTTTTTTTCCAATAATACCAGCCATTTTTTGACTACTTTTTAGTTATCAAACTTTAATTTCTACTTCAACACCACTGGGTAATTCCAGCTTCATTAAGGCGTCGATTGTTTTTGCGGTTGAGCTGTAAATGTCGATCAAACGTTTGTATGAAGACAACTGAAACTGTTCCCTCGATTTTTTATTTACGAAGGTTGAACGCAAAACAGTGAAAACTCTGCGGTGTGTTGGAAGTGGAATAGGACCACTTACAACTGCTCCGGTTGTTTTAACCGTTTTAACGATTTTCTCAGCCGACTTGTCTACCAAGTTGTGATCGTACGATTTCAGCTTAATCCTGATCTTTTGACTCATAAGAGAAAATTGTTATAAATTATTACAATAAATCAACTCTACCTTGTACATCTGTTAATACTTTCTCTGCCAGGTTGCGCGGCACTTCCTGGTAGTGGCTAAACTCCATTGATGAAGTTGCTCTACCTGAAGAAAGCGTACGCAATACGGTTACGTAACCAAATTGCTCTGACAACGGAACTCTGGCATTGATAACTTTCGCATTACCTTTTGTTTCCATACCGGCAACATCGCCGCGACGACGGTTCAGGTCGCCGATGATGTCTCCCATGTATTCTTCAGGAGTAACGATCTCCAGTTTCATGATTGGTTCCAACAGTACCGGTTTTGCTTTCGATGCTGCACTTTTGAATGCCTGACGGGCACAGATTTCGAACGACAGCTGATCAGAGTCAACCGGGTGGAAAGATCCGTCGAGCAAAGTTACTTTCAGTGCATCAACCGGGAAACCGGCCAAAGGACCATTCGACAATGCATCTTTGAAACCTTTTTCAACCGGAGGAATAAATTCTCTTGGAATACGTCCTCCTTTTACTTCGTCTACAAATTCAAGACCGACATGACCCTGTGAAGCTGGCTCAACACGAACGATGATGTCAGCGAATTTACCGCGACCACCTGTTTGTTTTTTGAATACTTCACGCAATTCAACTGTTTGTGTAATTGCTTCTTTGTATGCAACCTGAGGAGCACCCTGGTTACATTCAACTTTGAATTCACGTCTTAAACGGTCGATCAGGATTTCAAGGTGAAGTTCACCCATCCCGCGAATAACCGTTTGTCCTGAATCCGGGTCTGTGTTTACAACGAATGTTGGATCTTCTTCAGCGAGTTTTGATAGACCATTAGAAAGTTTATCAATATCTTTCTGAGATTTTGGTTCAACTGCAATACCGATCACAGGTTCCGGGAAATCCATGCTTTCGAGTATGATTGGATTTTTAATATCGCCCAAAGTATCACCTGTACGGATATCTTTAAAACCTACAGCAGCGCAAATATCACCAGCCTCAATGGTGTCTTTCGGATTCTGCTTGTTTGAGTGCATCTGATACAAACGCGAAATACGTTCTTTTTTAGTCGTACGCGAATTATAAACAGAGTCACCTGAATTTAATGTTCCGGAATATACGCGAATATACGCCAGACGGCCCACGAACGGGTCGGTTGCAATTTTAAATGCCAAAGCGGCAAGTGGCTCAGTTGCATCTGCTGTACGAACCACTTCTTTATCAGTATAAGGATTGATTCCTTTAATTTCACCTTTATCAAGCGGACTTGGAAGGAACTCACAAACTGCATCGAGTAAACGCTGAACACCTTTGTTTTTAAATGCGGAACCGCAAAGCATCGGGATAATAACTCCTTCAAGCGTTGCACGACGAATAGTCGCCAGCATTTCTTCCTTGGTAATCGAATCCGGATCTTCGAAGTAACGTTCCATAATATGGTCGTCAACTTCGGCAACCGATTCAACCAGTTTTTCTTTCCATTCCTCGGCCTGTTCAACCAAATCAGCAGGAATATCTTCCAGTACGTATTTGGTTCCCATGTCTGCATCGTCGTACCAGCGAACGGCTTTCATTTCAACGAGGTCGATAACTCCCTCGAATTTTTCTTCAGCACCAATCGGAATCTGTACCGGAACCGGGTTGGCACCCAGTTTTTCCTTAATTTCATTGTATACATTAAAGAAATCAGCACCCTGACGGTCCATCTTGTTTACGAAAGCGATCCGCGGAACGCCGTATTTTTCAGCCTGACGCCAAACGGTTTCCGACTGTGCTTCTACCCCGCCAACGGCACAAAAAAGAGCAACTGCTCCATCAAGTATCCTCAATGAACGTTCAACCTCAACAGTGAAGTCAACGTGTCCGGGAGTATCAATGATGTTAATTTTGTGCTCGATATCGTTGTGTTTCCAGAAAGTAGTAGTTGCCGCAGAAGTAATGGTAATACCTCTCTCCTGCTCCTGCTCCATCCAGTCCATCGTTGCTGCACCATCGTGAACTTCACCAATACGGTGAGTCAAACCAGTGTAGAACAAAATTCGTTCTGAAACGGTAGTTTTTCCGGCGTCGATATGCGCCATGATACCAATATTTCTTGTGTATTTCAGATCTTGTTTAGCCATTTTAAACCAATTTTCTTTTCCAATTTTACTGAACTATACTATCCAATTTTCTCTAAACTAAAATCTGAAATGTGCGAATGCGCGGTTTGCTTCGGCCATACGGTGGGTATCTTCTTTTTTCTTGTAAGCACCACCTTCTTCGTTGAATGCAGCAATGATTTCAGCAGACAATTTATCGGCCATTGATTTGCCTGAACGTTTCCGGGCAAATAATATCATGTTTTTGATACTGATTGCAGTTTTTCTTTCCGGACGGATTTCCATTGGAACCTGGAAAGTAGCACCACCTACACGACGGCTTTTTACTTCAACTGCAGGAGTAATGTTTTCAAGCGCCTTTTTCCAAACGTCAAGCGGAGCAACTTCGCTATCTTTCATACGCTTTTCTACCAAATCCATGGTATCGTAGAAAATACCGTATGCAATGGATTTCTTACCATCCACCATCAGGTCGTTGACAAAGCGGGTTACCAAAACATCGTTGAATTTTGGATCCGGCAATACATGTCTCTTCTTTGGTTTTGACTTTCTCATTTTTAACTTTTTTAGTGTTATCTAAATTGGTTGCCCGTAGGCGGTCTTCAGTTCATCTCCGGAAGACAGATAGAGAGAATTCCTTACTCAACCAAACCACTAATAAATAACAGTGTTCTTACTTGTTTTTACTAATTACTTCTTCGGTCTTTTTGCACCATATTTCGAACGACGTTGCTTACGTCCTTCAACACCTGCGGTATCGAGAGCACCACGAATTAAGTGGTAACGAACACCCGGAAGGTCTTTTACCCTACCTCCGCGTACCAGCACAATTGAGTGCTCCTGAAGGTTGTGACCTTCACCCGGAATATAGGCGTTTACTTCTTTACCGTTTGTTAACCTTACCCTTGCAACTTTACGCATTGCTGAGTTAGGCTTTTTCGGAGTAGTGGTATAAACACGCACACATACACCGCGACGTTGCGGGCATGAGTCTAAGGCAGGAGATTTGCTCTTCTCAACCTTGCTTTGTCTTCCTTTTCTAACTAACTGTTGAATAGTTGGCATAAATACCTGTTTTT
>DAOPJR010000145.1:0-6665 GCA_035399765.1 Draconibacterium sp.
ATGATTAAAGCTGTTGGAGTGAATAAGGTTTTCAGCGCCGGAATGACTGGCGATGTTGGCGGGGCAGAGATTAATATTAGTTCAAAAGAACTCGTGGGTGCCTCTGAACTCAATATTGATGTTAAAGCAAAAGGGAACTCCCAAACTTATAATAAGGCTTTTCTGGTTACTAACGGAGTCAGTAGTTTTGGTTTTGCACAGAACACAAATATCCCTACCAGCGGCGAAACCTATGCATTTAAAAATTCATTGGATCCATCAACTCAGGATTTACAGTTGGGAAAAGGTTTTGGCATTTCGGGCGGGAGAAGTTTCAACGTGGGAGCTAACCATAATCCTTTAAGTTTTTATGTCATCGGGAATTATTCCAATAATTTTAGTTTCACCGATGGTACCACACGTCAAACAACAACTTCAGGTGTTATTTATCGCGATCAAAACACAAAGGAATACGAAAAAACAGCTTTGCATTTTGCAACCGCAAATTTGAATTACACATTTAGCAAAATCAATTTCACTTATAATTTTCTCGCAATTCATACCGCTAAACAGGTGTTAAGAGATGACTTTGGTATGGATGGTAATCCATTTAACGGTAATTCGGAAAATGATTACATGGGATTGGTACGACGTCAGCAAAATAACGACAATACGTTACTGGTTAACCAGCTTTGGTTGAAAAGAGATTTTGGCAGACGTTTTTCTGCTGATGCAGGCCTTGCTTATAATTATACGAATGGCAAAGAACCAGATCGACGGGTGAACTATTTGAGCTACGTTGGAAACAACACTCTGGAACCATTAAAGGGACAAGGGAACCAGCATCGTTATTTTGGCGACTTAAAAGAAAACGACCTGAATGCCATTGCGAAAGTTATCTATAAACTAACGGACAATTCAGAAAATGTTTCGTCAGTGGAAGTTGGTTACAGAGGCCGGTTTTTAAAGGATGATTACAATGCCAGCGCCTGGGACAATAGCTGGCTTAAAAGTCTGCCACAGCTTGATCTTTATGATTTCTCGCTTGATGCTATTTTCAACCAGGAAGGATATGCTGCCGGTAACTTCTCGAATAAAAATTACAAAACGTACAATTACAAAGTGGATAAAACCATCCATTCAGCCTATGCCGAATTGAATTATCAACTTTCAAATAGTTTGGTCGCGAATGTAGGATTAAAGGCCGACGATGTGAATATTACTTTGAAATACGACCTGGATCTAAATGACCAGACTCCTGCAAAGTCAAATTCAATCAAGGAGCTATTTATTTTGCCAAGCCTGAATTTAAAGTATACGCTGAATGAAAAGAATGCACTAAGACTTGGAGCAAGCAAAACCTATACATTGCCTCAATCAAAGGAAATTTCACCGATGCTTTACGAAGGCCCGCAATGGGCTTCTCAGGGTAATAAGGACCTTATTCCTTCAACCAATTATAACGTGGATTTTAAATGGGATTTATACCTGAAACCCGGAGAGTTAATATCGGTTACTGTCTTTGGTAAATTAATTCAAGATCCGATTTCAAAAGTAGAAATACCAAGTGCAAACGGGTACCAGTCGTACGCCAACATTGCCAAAGATGCGAAACTGGGCGGTGTTGAATTGGAAATCAGGAAGAATATCTTTTCGCTTGCAACAGAAAACCTGAACAGGTTAAGTACAGGGATCAACTTTTCATACATAAAAACCGGGGTTAAGCTCAGCAACGAAAGTGGGCAATTGCCACTTGAATTTACGAATGAAAAATCGGAGTTGGAAGGTGCGTCTCCTGTTCTGGCTAATGCCGACCTTTTTTATCAATATCAGAAAGGAGATTTTGAGATGAATGCCACTTTGGTAGGAAACTACTTCAGCGATCGTATTTATTCAATTGGTGTCGGTGGTGAGAACGGTTATAATGATGTCGTTGAAAACGGTCTTGCTACTGTAGACTTTATTAGCTCTGTCCGATTTAAAGATCATTGGGGGATCAGTTTTAAGGCAAAGAACCTGCTTGATCCTGAATATAAATTAACGCGCAAACCGAGCGGTGAAGGGGCAGAACCTGTTGTGCTCAGAAGTTACCAAAAGGGAATAGGACTGAGTTTGGGACTTTCGTATCAATTTTAAATAAAGAACTGAATAATATTAAAAATTCTAAAAACAGAGAAAATGAAAAAATTACTGTTTGCCTTAACAATTGCAACCATTCTTTTTGCAGGATGTGGTAAAGACGATCCGGAACCATTACCACCAACAATTGGTGAAGAACTTCAGGGTGATATTACGGAAGAAATAACACTTGATGCTACTGTAACTTACAAGCTGGTTGGAACTTTAAATGTCAAAAACGGCGGGGTACTTAATATTCCGGCAGGTACTACCATCAAAGCAACAAAAGGATTTAACTCTTACCTGATTGTGGAGCAAGGTGGTAAAATATATGCGGAGGGAACTGCTTCTGCTCCAATCGTTTTTACTTCTGCTGAAGCTGAACCGGCAGCTGGTGATTGGGGAGGCATATGGATTAACGGATATGCGCCAATCTCAGGTGGTGGTACAGGAACTTCCGAAGTAGATGCAACGCTTCCTTATGGTGGTGATAATGCAGCAGATTATTCAGGGGTAATGACTTACGTAAAGATTCTTTATTCCGGTGCACAGTCAAGTGAGAATGTAGAACATAATGGTTTAACTCTTGATGCAGTTGGCAATGGTACTGTAATCGAAAACATTTTTGTGAAGGATGGAGCTGATGACGCGATTGAATTTTTCGGTGGGACAGTGAATGTTACAAACCTGTTGGTAGTGAATTGCGACGATGACATGTTCGATTGTACTCAGGGCTGGAGTGGCACTTTGGATAACGGATATGGAATTTGGGAATCAGGTTATTCAAGTACTGAATCAGACCCACGTGGTATTGAAGCTGATGGTAACCTGGATGGTAACTATCCGGATCAAAGCGGTCAATCAAACTTTACTATGACTAATATTACAATTAAAAACAGCTCTGATTACATCATGGACGATGGCATTAAAATTCGCCGCGGTGCAACCGCAACCATTACAAATGCATTGATGATTGGCGGTGAAGCCAAGAACCTGATAGATATGACAGACAGCAAAGGTGATGCTAATACAGCTTCTGTTGTTAGTCTGACTGTGGATGGAGCAACCAGCACATCAGGTGACATCAAAACAAATGAAACATACAATGATGTAAAGATTGTAAGTGGAAACACAGGTGCCGATGCTGCTGCATTCAGCTGGACGGGTTATGGTTTCTAAACCGATATTATGATTAAAGTTATTATAAAATAAGCTATGCAGTGTTTAATGGCGGGAAGGTTGTAAAACCTTCTGACAAACTCCGGGTGATGCCCGGGGTTTCCTCTTTTCAATTACTGCAGTGCTGAACAGACAGGAAAATTCTCAAAGAATTGAACTCTTAACCGGACAAAAAGTGAGTTCATACGTAAAACGAATACATAAATGAAAAGATTAATTGTGATCCTGGGTGTTTTAATTTCTCTTTCTTTTGGTGCACATGCACAGAAAGTGGAAGAAGTTAATGGTATCTATTACAAAGATTCTCAAAGATATACCGGAAAATACATCACCTATTTTGAAAACGGAAATGTTTGTCAGGAGATTGATATTAAAAATGGCGAAAAGAATGGGAAAATCAGGATATTTTTTGAAAATGGTCAGATAAACGAGATCAGATCTTACAAACATAACCTGATGGATGGCAAGTGGACGATGTACAACGACCATGGGATTAAAACGTCGATTGCCCGTTACAAGAAGGGCGAAAAAAATGGAAAGTGGATGATCTGGAATGATTACGGTAACCTTTTGTATGAACTCCAATACGATATGGGGAAGAAGACCGGCGTTTGGAAGAATTACGACGAACAGGGAAATCTGATTAGTAAAAGAGAATATTGATACCAATCCACACAATCTAGCACCAGTTTTAATCAAACTGTAATAATTCTTTAACCGGCACTTAACTGATGTACTTTAATTTTGTTTGCGAGTTCAATCAGTAAATAAGTTTATTATGAAGAAGATATTACTCGTTACTGCTATGTTTCTGCTGGCAGTAACACTTCATGCAAAAGACAACGAAACGAAAACGAAAGATTCGGATGCAAATGCAACCATCGTTTTAACCGGTTCAATTGTGGATCAAAAATCAGGCGAATCACTGGTAGGAGTAGAGGTTAAGATCGAAGGCACCGATATGAAAACCTATACTGATTTTGACGGGAATTTTGCTTTTAAAAATGTAAAACCAGGAGAATATAAATTGGTTACAAATTATATTTCCTACGAGCAAAATGCTCAGGATTTGACAGTTAACTCAAACGAAAACAATATTAAAATAAAATTGCAGACTTCGAACTAGTTTCGATGATGTGATTACTTAAGATTGAATCCGCCTCTGAGAGCAGAGGCGGTTTTCAACTTGGTAATTTTCTTCCTGAATAGTTAATTCCCTCTTTAACTTTATTAGTTCCACTTAATTGCCACGCATGAACGAATGTGTGGTTTTTTTGTGCCCGATTTCTACGCATTTTGCTTTACAAAATGTAAATTGCAGCTTATGATCTGCATGCAACTTAATAACACCAATGCTTATTTCTGTCTGGCTGCCGAAGAATACCTTTTGAAGAATTTTGACGATGACATTTTTATGCTCTGGCAGAGTAAGGATACGGTTGTGGTGGGGAAACATCAGAATACTCTGGCGGAGATCAATTATCCCTTTATTCGTGAAAAGAATGTTACTGTTGCCCGCCGAATCTCGGGAGGAGGAACTGTTTTTCATGATGCAGGGAATGTGAATTTCTGTTATATTAAAAATGTTGGAAGCCCATCAGAGATAAGCTTTAAGATGTTTACCGAACCAGTTGTGGAAGCCTTGGCCCGACTGGGTATTGAAGCCACAACTTCGGGTAGAAATGATTTGCTGATAAACGGACTAAAGATATCAGGCAACGCTGAACATGTCTACAAAAATAGGGTGCTTCATCACGGAACTTTACTTTTTAATTCCGATCTGGAAAACCTTGGGCAGGCTATTAAGGTAGTTCCTGGGAAATATGAAAGTAAGGCTGTGGAGTCGAACCGGAGTAAAGTGGCGAATATCTCTGGTTTTCTGGATAAGGAAATGACAACGGAGGAATTTACCCGGTTTTTACTTGACGTTCAGTTGATGAATCCTGCCAATTCGTTTTATGCACTCACCGATGAAGATGTTTTTCGCATTGAAGAATTGATGAAGGAAAAATTCAGTACATGGGAATGGAATTACGGTTATTCTCCAAAATATTCTTTTAAAAACAGTTTCCACTCCAATTCAGGGAGCCTCAAAATTGAATTGAACGTAAACAAAGGAACACTTGAAACCGTGAGGCTGGAAGGTTCATTGCTGAATGATGATCAACTCAAAAAAATAATGCTTGAATTAACCCGTAAGGAACACCGTTACGAGGTGATCGAAAGCATTCTTAAAAAACAACTAAAGACGGTTTCTCCTGACATCATTCTGGCTTTCTTTTAAACAAAAAAACACCGAAACAAAATTGCTCCGGTGCTTTTTATATAGCCTGTTTTAGTTTATTTAGGAAGCGGATAACCTTCCAGTTTTTTCAAATTTTCAGCAATTTCGTGTTCCGGGTATTCGTAATCATGTAGTTCTCCGGCCATGTATTTATTGTAACCTACAAGGTCCATTAAACCATGTCCGCTGAAATTGAACAGGATCACTTTTTCCTTGCCTTCTTCTTTTGCTTTTAAGGCTTCGCGAATAGTAGCTGCTATAGCATGCGTAGTTTCGGGAGCAGGAATAATACCTTCTGTTTTTGCAAACAGTAACCCGGCTTCGAAACATTCGCTCTGATGAACAGCAATCGCATCCATTAAGTTGTCACGCAGAGCAGCACTTACAAGTGGTGCCATTCCATGGTAACGCAAACCACCTGCGTGGATAGGTGCCGGGATAAAGTTGTGTCCCAGGCTGTTCATAGCCAGTAGTGGAGTCATCTGGGCCACATCACCATGATCATAAATAAACGGTGCTTTTGTTAATGTAGGGCAGCTAAAAGGTTCTGCACCGATAATCTGAATATCAGCACCATTAATTTTGTCATACATGAAAGGGAATGAAATACCGGCAAAGTTACTACCCCCGCCACAGCAACCAATTACGATGTCGGGCTTTTTAATACCAACCATTGCCAGCTGCTTTTTGGCCTCCTGTCCGATAATGGTTTGATGCAACATTACGTGGTTTAACACCGAACCCAGAGAGTAACGGGTTTGTCCGGTCGGGTCGCTAACAGCAGCTTCAACAGCTTCCGAAATGGCAATCCCCAGACTTCCGGGAGTATCGGGATACTGAGCCAGAATGTCACGGCCCGCTTTTGTTTCGGTGCTCGGACTGGCAATACAGTTTCCTCCCCAGGTTTCCATCATCATTTTACGGAAAGGTTTCTGGTCGAAACTTACACGTACCATAAATACTTTTACTTCAATACCGAGCTGAGCACCCGCATATGAAAGCGCAGACCCCCACTGACCGGCACCGGTTTCGGTGGTCAGTTTTTTAATCCCAAATTGTTTGTTATACCAGGCCTGTGCAACGGCAGTATTTGGTTTGTGACTTC
>DAOPJR010000146.1:0-6454 GCA_035399765.1 Draconibacterium sp.
GGTGGAGATTAGCGGAATCGAACCGCTGACCTTTTGACTGCCAGTCAAACGCTCTAGCCAACTGAGCTAAACCCCCTTTTGCGCTTGCAAATATAAAAATATTTTTCTCAAATAATAAAATTAAAAATTTGGTAAAGTTTTTGTTGTATCACCAATAATCACATGTACCTGCGGCTCATGAACTGTGTTCATTACGGAAAGTCTTCCGTTGCATGAAATAAAAACTAATTCGACTTGTAAATAAAGAATATTTTTTATCTTTAAACCCCGTTTCTTAGGGGCAAAAATTCGAATAAAACAAATAAAATAAACTTAGTATGGAACTTAAAAAATCGACAAAAGCTGATCTCGAAATCAAAAAGAATACTTTTTGGTTAGTAGGATTAGTGGTCGCGTTAGGCGTCACACTTCTGGCTTTTGAATGGACTACCAAACCATCAAAAGTTGAATCTCTTGGTCAGATTCAGGCGCAAGAGGTGGAAGAAGAGATTATTCCGATCACCCGCGAACAGCAGGTTAAACCACCACCACCACCTCCTCCTCCAAAAGTGATTGAGGTTCTGAACATTGTTGACGATGATGTAAAAATCGAAGACGAACTTGAAATTGAAGATTCGGAAGCCGATGAAAACACAGTAATCGATGTTGCTCCGGTAATTGAAACAGCTGAAGAAGAAGAAGCTGAAGAAGCTCAGGTGTTTTTTATTGTAGAAGACATGCCTGAGTTCCCGGGTGGCGACTTGGCCTTACGTAAGTATATTGCCAATGCCATTAAATATCCTGTAATTGCTCAGGAAAACGGAATTCAGGGGAAAGTATATGTTACTTTCGTTGTTGGTAAAGACGGTAAAGTAACCAATGCCCGTATTGCAAGGGGTGTTGACCCATCGCTCGACAAAGAAGCACTTCGCGTGGTTAACAGCCTTCCTGTATGGAAGCCTGGTAAACAACGTGGAAAACCGGTTAATGTATCGTACACTGTACCTATTAACTTCGTATTGCAATAAAACAGAAAGACAATATCTTTGCACTCCTGTTTCGTATGAAGCAGGAGTTTTTTTATGAATAAACATAGCCATGATTGAGACAGCACCTATCACAGAAAAAGCCGTTATAGTTGGATTAATAAATTCCCAACAAGATGAGCGTCAGGTAAAAGAGTACCTTGACGAACTCGAATTTTTAGCCGACACCGCCGGTGCTGTGGTCCTTAAAAAGTTCACACAGAAACTGGATATTCCAAACAAGGCCACTTTTGTAGGCCCCGGGAAACTTGAAGAAATCAGCAATTATATAAAAGTAGTGGAAGCCGATACCGTTATTTTCGACGATGAACTTTCGGCCACTCAACTTCGCAACATTGAAAAAGTACTCGAATGCAAAGTACTGGACAGGACCAACCTGATCCTTGATATTTTTGCCAACCGCGCACAGACGGCGCATGCCAAAGCACAGGTTGAACTGGCACAATACCAATATCTTTTACCAAGGCTAACGCGAATGTGGACCCACCTCGAACGACAACGTGGTGGAATCGGGATGCGCGGCCCCGGTGAAACTCAAATTGAAACCGACCGCAGGATCATTCTCGATAAGATCGCCCGACTAAAGGAGCAACTAAAAAAAATCGATAAACAAAAATCAACGCAACGCAAAAATCGTGGTAAAATGGTACGGGTTGCTTTGGTTGGCTATACCAATGTTGGTAAATCTACTATTCTGAATATGCTTGCAAAATCAGAAGTATTTGCAGAAAACAAACTTTTTGCGACGCTCGATACTACAGTCCGAAAAGTAGTTGTAGATAATATTCCTTTCCTTCTGGCTGACACCGTTGGTTTTATTCGCAAGCTCCCGCATGGTTTGGTTGAGTCTTTCAAATCAACACTCGACGAAGTGCGCGAAGCAGATATTCTTTTACATATCGTAGATATTTCACATTCCGGGTTTGAGGAACAAATAGAAACTGTAGACAGCACCTTAAAAGAAATTGATGCCGGAGACAAACCAACCATCTATATATTTAATAAGATCGATGCTTTCTCTTATGAAGAAAAGGATGAAGATGACCTGACTCCGCGTACCAGGGAAAATTTTACGCTGGAAGAATGGAAAAACTCGTGGATGGCCAAACACAATCCACCAGCACTGTTTATATCAGCTACCGAAAAAGAAAATATAGAAGAATTCAGACAACGGCTGTATGATGAGGTGAAAGTTATTCATGCACAACGTTTCCCATTCAACGATTATCTGTACGAGATTATTGAAGAATAATTACTTATTCTTCACACTTTTCGTCACCCTTTTTATTTAAACATACTGAATACAGGTCTGTCCTTCTATCTTTCAGATTTCGTACGGCACCAAAAGTGTGCAATTCCTTCAGGAGATCGAGATCTGCATCAGCTACTAAAATCATTTCTGTATTGGCAGTGGCTTCCGCTTTTATACCATTGGCCGGAAAAGAGAAATCGCTGGGCGTAAATACCACCGACTGTGCAAACTGAATATCCATATTCTCCACTTTCGGCAGGTTACCTACTGAACCGGCAATAGCTACGTAACATTCGTTTTCGATGGCACGTGCACGAGCGCAGTACCGAACCCGGGAATATCCGTTTTGCGTGTCAGTCAAGAACGGAACAAAAAGTATATTCATTCCCTGTTGTGCCAAAATACGAGGCAATTCCGGGAATTCAACATCGTAGCAAATCAATACGCCAACCGGGCCGCAATCAGTTTCAAAAACTTCAACGGTATTTCCTCCGGAAAGCCCCCACCATTTTGCTTCATCAGGTGTTACATGAATTTTTTCGTAGGTTTCGTAGGTTCCGTTCCTGCGGCAAAGGAAACCAACATTATACAATTTCTCACCTCTTAACAAAGGCATGCTCCCTGTAATAATATTAATGTTGTATGAAATGGCGAGCTTAAGAAAGCGATCTTTTATTTCTTCGGTATATTCTGCTAGTTTCCTGATTGCATCGGCTTCGGTAAGGTGGTTGTAATCCGCCATCAAAGGTGCATTGAAGAACTCCGGAAACAATACGAAGTCACTTTTATAACTGGCCACAGCATCAACAAAATATTCAACCTGGGTAAAAAGTTCTTCCATGTCTTTATACAGCCGCATCTGCCACTGAATCAGTCCTATCCTGACAACCGATTTGTAAGCATTTGCTTTATCCGAAGTTTTCTGGTAATAAATATTGTCCCACTGAAGAAGCACCGCATAATCTTTCGATTCTTTATCACCTGGCATGTACCCTTTTAACACTTTCTTCACGTGGAAATCATTGGAAAGCTGAAAGTTCAGTGTTGGATCGTGTAATTCACGCTGTTTAACCTTTTGAATAAATTCTTTAGGTGTTAACTCGTGAGCATATTTGTGATAATTTGGAATTCGACCACCAAAGACGATGGCTTTAAGATTCAGTTTTTCACAAAGCTCTTTTCGAGCATCGTATAAACGGCGACCAATTCGCAAGCCTCTGTAATCAGGACGAATAAATACGTCGATTCCGTACATTACATTACCTTTGGGGTTATGTGTGTTGAAAGTATAATTACCGGTAATATCCTGGTACTTATGGTCGTCGCCAAACAATTCGTATTTCACAATAATTGACAGAGCGCATCCTACTACCACATCGTTTACCAAAACAGCGAGTTGTCCTTCAGGAAATATTTTTAATAATTTCTGAAAGTGTCCTTCCTGCCAATAAGCGCCTGGCCAGTTCGCGTAGGCTTCAATCATCGATTTCTTCAACTCTGCGTAATCGCCTTCGTTTAAAGGGCGTAATTCAATGGTGTCTATTTGTTTCATTTTATGTGGCTTATTTTTAGTAAAAACCCGGTACAATATAAAGCAAAAAAAAGCCCGGATGAACCGGGCCTTCAAAATTATTACTTTTGTTTTACTTGACTTCTCCGTTTGCAACCAGCCATTCAGCAATCTGAACAGCATTCAAGGCAGCTCCCTTCTTAATCTGATCGCCTACACACCAAAAAGTAAGACCTTTGGGATTGGCTATATCTTTACGTAATCTTCCAACATAAACATCATCTTTACCCGAAACAAACAGCGGCATCGGGTATTGTTTTTCTGCAGGATTGTCGATCACGGTCAGTCCTTCGAAATTCTCGAAAGCATCCCTTACTTCAGCAACTGAAAGTTCCTCTTCTGTTTCCACCCAAATAGCTTCAGAGTGAGCACGGGCAACCGGAATACGAACACAAGTTGCACTTAACTCGGCTTCAGTGTGCATGATTTTTTTGGTTTCCCAGTTCATCTTCATCTCCTCCTTGGTATAATCATTATCGAGGAAAACATCGATGTGAGGAATAATATTCATTGCAAGCTGGTATGGGAATTTACTGATTGTCGGTTCATCTCCGTTAGCCACTTCTTTTATCTGGCTCTCTAACTCAGCAATACCTTGTGCTCCGGCTCCGCTGGCAGCCTGGTAAGTTGCCACGTGAATACGAGTAATATGTGAAAGTTCTTCAATCGGTTTCAGTGCCACTACCATCTGAATGGTCGAACAGTTGGGATTGGCAATAATATTACGTGGACGAATTCTCGCATCTTCCGGGTTCACTTCAGGTACTACCAAGGGCACATCATCATCATATCGGAACGCGCTCGAATTATCGATCATAATTGCCCCGTATTTAGTGATGGTTTCGGCAAATTCTTTTGAAATACCTGCCCCGGCCGAGGTTAATGCAATATCGATATCTTTAAAATCATCGCCGTGTTTGAGTTCCTTCACTGTCAGCTGTTTCCCCTTAAATTCATAGGTGCGTCCGGCACTTCTTGCCGAACCAAAAATTACCAACTCATCCATTGGAAAATTTCTTTCTGCGAGCACTTTGAGGAACTCTTGTCCTACGGCACCGCTCACGCCAACAATTGCAACTCTCATTTTCTAAAATTTAATAATTTAAAGTCCTTGCTATCAAATAAGTGGGCCAAAGTTAGTATTTTGCAAAAATAAGCAATGTTATGGCACCCAATCTTCTAAAAATATTAACATTCCTGACTTTTATCAGCTCTCTGACAACACAGTCACAGGAAATCTGGCAAGAAAGTTTTTCAATCCCTGAGAAAGGTGTTTGGGGAAGTAACGATGCTTTAAATCTAAAAGCCGATTTTGAAGGTATTACAACCTGGTCTCTCAACTATCAAAACATTACTTTAACCGACTCAGACGATTATGCCAAAACTGTTTCTACATCAGGTGGGAGATTCGAATGTTGCGATATTAACGGTGAAATAATCTGGTATTCCGAAGAGATTGATATTTCAGAATATAAAAACGTAAAAATTCATCTGTTGGCGCAGGAAACCGGAAGTGGGGCAAACGAAGCCACCAAATTTCTGAAAGCCTTTTATAAACTTGATAACGGCTCAGATATCTTGTTTGAAATAAACGGTCAAAACATAGGAAACTGGGGAACCGACACGGTTATACAATCCGCGATAAACGGCCTTAAACTGCAAATAATCGTTCGGATAGCTAATTTCTATTCTGCTGATAAAGTAATTCTGGACGAAGTGGTAGTTACCGGCGAAGAAAAGAATCCAATAGTGATTGATCCGGGAGATATACTGATAAACGAAGTACTTTTTAACCCGGTGCCAGGAGGAGAAGATTTTGTGGAAATCTACAACTACTCAGAAAAACAAATTCCGTTAAATAAACTTTACCTGGCTTCGCGCGATAAAAACCTGGAACTTACACAGATCTATCCGCTTACCAGCGAGAAAATCAAGCTTGAACCCGGTAGTTATCTGGCACTTACCAAAGACACCAACGGAGTTTTTCCCTGGTTCACCATCGAGTGCCCTGAATGTTTCCTTCAAATGCAGAAGTTTCCGTCTTTCAACAACGATGAGGATTATGTCGTATTACTAAACAACGAAATGGAGGTGATCGACGAACTGGATTACACTGAAAAAATGCATCTGCCTGTTTTTCAGGATCGGGAAGGAGTTTCGCTGGAACGAATTTCTTTTTCTGCTTCAAGTTTTGAAAAAGATAACTGGCATTCTGCCTCTGCACTTTCTGGATTTGGCACACCGGGATACAAGAACTCGCAGTCTGCAAAAGAATTGCCCGAGAAAGTTACAGTTCATTTCGAACCAGAAGCTTTTTCTCCAAACAGCGATGGTTACAACGATTTCTATCAAATAAGAATTCAAACCGACCACCCCGGATATTTATGTACAATCCGAATTTTCGATACGAGCGGAAACATGGTTTACATTCTGGCTCAAAATGCTTTGCTTGGAACCACTGAAGAAATAAACTGGAACGGCAAGGAGGAAAGTGGCCGGCGACTTTCGCTTGGTGTTTATATTGTTTCCGTCGAACTGTATGATCTTAAGGGAAATGTAAAACACTTTAAAGATGGTGTGGTGTTGACAGATGTTTTGGAATAATTT
>DAOPJR010000147.1:0-6360 GCA_035399765.1 Draconibacterium sp.
CACCATGGTAACCGCCCCTACTTTCGATACGCTATTTTATGCCCCCCCATATAGCTGCTGGTGCACCACGTCCGTTATCGACATCATTTTTTAAATCGAAATTCCTAAGACCGATTAATTGAATTAGAAATCCAAGGTCTTAAAAATTCTACAAAAAAATAATTGGTAAAAAATTTCTAGAAAAATGAAATCTTGGATTACAGAAACGTTTTCAAAAAATTGAACCTCAAACAAATTCGATAAAAATTTTTAGTTGGAAAATTTTATAAAAAATAATAATGAAATTTCCACAAGTAAACCAATTAACGAAATAGTATTGGATACATATGAATCAGTTAAAGGCAATTACTAACTAATAATATTCAGGTCGTATAAATTCGATTCTGAATTAATGAATGGTACATATTAGGTATACTTGGACGAGGGTTCAGGAGCTAATAAATCCTGCAAATTAGCGTGAAAAAGTAATTGTAATAACGAATTAACTTTTACATCCTCATATTTCGCTAATTACCAGAGTTTTATTATATTTATGACGCAAGTCGTTCATTGTGGTTTTGCCCTGTAAAATTAGAAAATTTCTAACCCTCTAATTGGGGTAATTGCCGTAAATAATTGAAATTCTGTCGAATAAACTCATAGGGTTATGGAGTCATCAGCTCCACTAAAACGCTTTTTAAAAACAAGTGTGAATTTGAATAAAAATGTAGTACTTTTAATGTATCTAGCTAACAATACTTTGAACTCCTACTCTTAATTTTGTATTTAGCAATATTGTTTTCCCTACATTGTACTCGTCAAGTATTTCTTTGGCTAACAGATTAATCTCGTTGTAAGCATCAGCGTATGAACGAATTGTTCTACTAACTTTTAATACTGCAAATTGAGGATTAGGTTTGTCAATTATTTCATTATTAATAGCAAATTCTAACTTACCGTTCTTTTGAAACATTAGTTTACCTTCAGAGTAATTATAAGTAAACTCCTGATGTTCCGCAAAAACAAACTCAATATCGGATTGTCCTCCATAATACCGTGCATAAACAAAGAACACTTTGCCATGAGGCATGCCAAAAAACTGAACAGGTAAATCTGTTGGGAGATGACTCAGGTGGGTTTTATGAATAATTTTGGCTAAGTACTCCATTGCACCTTAAGTTAATTCATTTAATTAGAATATGTTAAAGAAACAAATAATTATATTAAAAAACAATACGTATTGTTGATAAATTGTTGATAAATTTCGACCAGCTAATAAAATGAGCTCTTTTCAACATTAAAATCACTTATTTAGTATGCAGAACCTTAGTATTTAGTTACGAATACTACGTTATACTCTTACGCGAAGAATTAAACCACAAACATCATTGACTTATTTAAAACGTTTTATACCTGTAGAATTATAGACTGGTTATACAATGTTTTGAAGGCAAGGTGATTGCAACTCAGTTCTTATTATGTTCGATATCTTTCAGAATAGTTTAAAGTAATTAAATAGTAAGAAGTCAATAAACAAAATTAAAAGAAACCATCTTCAACATGAAAATAGTTAAAACATATCTGTTCATTCTCGCCTTGTTATTTTCCTATGGTGTTTTGAAAACACAACCCATGCCTATCGAATTGATGTTCGGGAACAATTACGGAGTATTTGAATTATCTTTTAATAAAAGTCTTGTTAAAGAATCAAAGTTGGGATTCTTTCATATGAACTCAGTTGAATTTGGTTACCACGGTGAATACAGTAGCATTATTTTTCAGGATCTTTTGTACGTGGAAGCATTAAAAAATCTGCGGGTTGCCGGTGGTCTTGCGTACACTCCCTGTGGTTTTAATCCTACGACAGGTCTGCATACATAGTGAGCGGACCAAACTTCTTATTTTTGTGTGCTCCCCGTATAAATATAAAAAATGATTACTCGTACGATATCATGAATATCATTCAATACACAGCCCGCTGAACGACAATCTGAAACTATTCACAAGAGCTAAATTTCTGAATGTTTTCACGCCAAACGGAAATATAAAAAGTTACCAATGGTTCAGGCCAGGGCTCGAAACAAAGAGTACTCAATTTGGGCTGGCAGTTAATCTCGATGAACGTGGCCCTGATCCAACACTCATCACCAATTGGGGAGCATTTATCCGGAAAGAGATTTTCTAAACGCATTACAAGTTCAGCAGATATACATACTTTTCATCCTAAAAATCTGGCTACTTGCAGCTCATCGGAAAAACCCGCCATCCAGATCGATTCGATTGTTAAATAATATTGATGATCGAATACGATAAAAAAGCGCTTGAAATTGAAGTTTCAAGCGCTTTTTAATTTACAGCCGCTTAAAGCTCGTAAGCTTTCGCTTAGTAACCCCAGCCACTTATAATTTTCAGATCTTCTTTGATGCAATCTAGCGGAGCTTTTCCCTGGTAAGCTTCCTGTTCAATTATGTATACTTTGGTACCACCGGTTGCACGACAAATATCAAGTACTTCTTTTACCGGGATGATCCCTTTTCCAAGAATGGCACTTTCGTATTTTTCGGCATTGGTTGAAGCAATTTCATCTTTTACGTGAATCATTTCAAACTTTCCGGGATACTGTCCAATCACGTCCAGTGCCTTGGCGCCTCCAATGTACATGTTACCAATGTCGAGTTGCATAATCACTTTATTCACATCCAGCGTTTTCATCATGATATCGAAAAGCTTCATTCCATTCAGCTCTTCAGTAAATTCGGCCCAATGGTTATGGTACCCGAATTTCATGCCTGATTTCATACACAGATCACCACACTTATTAAACACATCGAGGTAAACCATCAAATCGTCATAAGTTGTGCGCATGCTTTCGTCCATCCACGGACTAATAACGTACTGCTGTCCCATTACTGCTGCATCTTCAACCGTGTATTTCCATGCATCGGTAAAGTCCTTCTTCGAAGCATCCCAATGGTCCTTCCCCATCACGGTATGACCTGATGGCATTTTTAAGCCCAGATCGTCTAGTACTTTTCTGAACTCCTTTGCCGAATACCCATAAAATTTACGGTCGATGTAATTGGCATGTTCCACATGTTTGTAACCCATCTCGGCTACCTTTTTTAAGGTGCCCAGCGGATCCTTTTGCATGTCGTCGCGAACCGAATACAACTGGATCCCAACAATTTCATCGGGTTTAAATGCGGCGAACGATTTTTTTGATAGTACTGCACTTCCGGCAAGCAGAACCGCACTGTTTTTAATAAAAGTACGACGTGTTGTTTTCATACGTGATTCAATTAGGTTTATGATGGATTAAAGATAAACTAAATGTCAGATAAACCAATACAATGGCGGGGTATCACAACTTCGTTTATTTTATCCCAACCGAGAACAATCAAGCGTACAACCTCAACCATTATATCCGGTTTTTTGCATTAAACTGAGTGAACAATTGCGAGCTCCCCTTTCAGCACCTAAAAAAGAAAGGTAGCATTAAACTACCTTTTCTTCTATCAAATCTAACTATTGAATTATTCGTTCACCGGTGGCGTCAAACATTCCTAATAAACTACCTTTCAAATTGTTGTCATCAACTTTTTTCAGAGTGATACTGATATCGTATCCCATTGTATTGTAATAAACGGTTACCTCTCCTTCTTTTTCAGAAACCGATTGAAATTTGGTAGGATCCATAGCTTCCACACGCATTTCACCAACTAATTTTCCTTCAACACGTTCCAGGTGCATAACCATTTCTGCATCGCCGCTGGGTGTTCCTTTTACCAATACTTTCCAGTCGCCTGCAAAGTAATCTGAATCTTGCGCCTGAGCAAAAATGGTTGTAAACAACACCATCACTACAGTCAAAATCATTCTCATCTTTTTCATACATTTTGTTTTAATAATTAATAATCCTTTGTTTTAATTCACTTTATTATTTTTTTAGAAATTTCTATCTGAAAGTTTTGAGCGATAAATTCATTGTACAAAATCAACCCCGCCGATGTACAGATTCCACGAATTAGAGCCGCCACTGTATTAAGATAGGATTGATTTGTAGATATACTGAACTTGTTAAATTGATCAGATCTGACGGCAGAACCATATAAAACTGCTATTGATTCCATAATTACATCGGGTAAAATCGTTTTCAGAAAAAAACCCTCATCAATGCCTTTTTGAATCAGCCGTTGAAATTCCAGCCAAAAGTCTTTCCCAACCTTTGCCTCTACCCTTTTTTCGAGCTCCGGGTAATAATAATGCACATCATAATAAAACTTATTATTCACCTCAGTTTCTATGTGAAAGGCTTGCATCCAGATATAAAGCAAAAGCTGAACAGGATTTTGTTCTTTCGAAGAATCTCTGATTAGGGCAAACTGCTGGTTGTAATGTTGGGTTAATATTTCTTCGAGTAAATCTTCCTTATTCTTGAAATACTTATAGAAGGTTTTAGTGGAAATATTCAACGGAACAACCAGACTTTGCACCGACATGTTTCGAATCCCTTTATTCAGAAATTCTTCTTTGGCTTTTAGTAATATTTTCTCTTTTACACTCATAAGAAGGAAAATATATTCAATATTAAATTTTCCAACAAACTAAATGGAAAATATTTTATGAACCAAATTTTCCGATCGATTTTTAATTACATTAGCACTGTAAAAATTAATTTCTTTGATTAGGACAGAAGCAAGAATCCGTTTCGTTGTGCCATTTTATATAAGGAATGTGTCAGTTTCTGTATTGTTTCTGATCAAGAGACAGGTAATTTTGCAAGGTATTATTCGAAACAAATAATGCAATCTTTCAATCAAACTTAAAACCTAAGGTTATGAAACGTAATCCAATCGTTTTACTGCTTGCGGTTCTCTTAATGGGAATAGTTAGTCAGTGTCATAAAAGTGAACCCAAAACACAGGTCGATCTTGAACAAGGATTTGTAAACCCACCCGATGAAGCGCGTCCCCGTGTTTGGTGGCACTGGATGAACGGCAACATAACCAAAGATGGAATCGAAAAAGATCTTAATTGGATGTACCGCAGTGGAATACGTGGCTTTCAGAATTTTGATGCTGCGTTTATGACACCTCAAATTGTTGAAAACCGTTTGGTTTATATGACACCCGAATGGAAAGACGCATTCAGTTTCACGACCAAATTAGCCGACTCCCTGGGGCTTGAAATGGCGATTGCCGGTTCTCCCGGATGGAGTGAAAGTGGTGGTCCATGGGTGCCTGCCTCTGAAGGTATGAAAAAAATGGTTTGGACTGAAACCGTCATTGAAGGCGGGCAGGCATTTTCAGGTGTATTGCCTCACCCGCCAACTGCTTCAGGTTCGTTTCAGAATATCGGACACACCGGTGGGTTCAGCCTCGGTGGCGCCGCCCCGCACGTTCCGGAATATTATGCTGATGCGGTCGTTATTGCATACAAAATACCGGGAGCAGATCTTAGCATGAAGGAACTCAATCCAAAGATTACGTCCAGCGGCGGAAAGTTTAATCTGGAAATGCTGACCGACGGCGATCTTGTTCAGTCTTCCCTGCTACCATCCGCAGGCGAAGGACAGAAATCATGGATTCAGTTTGAATTCAGTCAACCTCAAACTATCGCTTCTGTTTCGATGGTTGGTGGTGGAAATGTAGGTCAGTTTGGATTTGGCAACAGTTCAGAAAAACGAATGCTTGAGGCCAGCGGCGATGGCAAGAATTTCAGAAATGTAGTGGAAATTGCAACCGGGGGCGTGAATCAGAACACCATCAGTTTTGAACCGGTTTCAGCCAAATTTTTCAGAGTTAGCATTGCCACACCTCCGACAAATAATGTTTCGATGAGTATTCCGGGCCTTGGCGACATTAGTGCTGCATTGGGCGGCAACCGCGGATCGCAGGGGACACAAATTGCAGAGATCGTTCTGAATACCGTTCCACGTATCAATCATTTTGAACAGAAAGCAGGTTTTGCTGTGGTTACAAAAGTGGAAGAATTGCAAACGCCGCACACAGAATCAGAAAATGCAATTGAAACAACTCAGGTAATCGATCTAACCAATAATATGGCTGAAGATGGCACATTAAACTGGACGGCACCCGATGGAAAATGGAATGTCATTCGCATGGGTTACTCACTCACCGGACATCAAAACAGTCCTGCTTCGCCTGAAGCGACCGGGCTGGAAGTGGATAAACTGAACCCGGATTATGTGCGGAAATATTTCACTAACTACCTCGACCAGTACAAAGATGCAACCGGCGGATTAATGGGAGAAAATGGTTTGAAATACATTGTTACGGATAGTTGGGAAGCGGGGGTAGCCAACTGGACTGATAACATGATCGAAGAATTCAATAAACGAAATAGCTACGACATTCATCC
>DAOPJR010000148.1:0-6353 GCA_035399765.1 Draconibacterium sp.
GTAACATGAAAAAGAATCACCTCGTGTTTGTTGTAGCGTAAATGCTGAAGTGCCGAAAAAAGTTCCTCGGTTTTATTACTGTCGAGCATGTCGCTGAAGATGATCACCAGCGAACGCTTGTGAATGTTCTCAGCAATTTGGTGCAGAACCTGTGTGGTGTTGGTGTTTTTTCGTAAGTGCGCATTTTCGGGCTGGATCAGTTCGGATAGCTTACCGTACATGATCTCGGCATTTACTGAAGAAATTCGTGGACTGGAATGAAATTCAATCTGATCCGAAAAGAGCGTCAATCCAACTGCATCGCGCTGCTTTCGCATCAGGTAGATGAGTGCAGCAGCGGTGTAAACCGAAAAAGCCAGTTTATTCTCGAGGTGTTTGCTACCTTTTGAGTAGGGGAATAACATGGATGAAGAAGTGTCGATAACCAGCTGGCAGCGAAGATTGGTTTCTTCTTCGTACTGCTTTACAAACAATTTATCGGTGCGTGCATACAAGCGCCAGTCAATGTGCTTGGTCGATTCGCCCTGGTTGTAAAGCCGGTGCTCGGCAAATTCTACCGAAAAACCATGGAAAGGACTTCGGTGTAAACCCGTAATAAATCCTTCCACTACTTCGTGAGCGATCAAACCCAGGTTGTCGAACTGGTGAAATTGTTCTATGTCGAAAATATTCTTCAAACCATCGGAAAAGAAAACTGTCATTTCGATTTAGAAACCCATTACAATTTTGAATAGATTTCTCTCTGCCAGTTGACAGATCGAAATGACAGTCTTCAAATTAAATATGATTACAGAAGTGCGTCTAACTTTGAGGTGAAAATATGCTTTGGCCCCGCACCCACCTGTTTGTCTGCCACTTCGCCATTTTTTACGAAAAGAACAGTTGGAATATTACGGATTCCGTATTTCATAGCAATATCGGGATTACTGTCAACATCCACTTTACCAATCACTGCACGACCTTCGTATTCGGTGTGCATTTCTTCCACAATTGGTGCGATCATGCGACAAGGACCACACCAAACTGCCCAAAAATCGAGCATAACCGGTTTATCCGATTTCAGTACCAATTCTTCAAAATTGGCGTCTGTAATTTCTAAAGCCATAATTAACTGTTTTTAATAGTATTCTGTATAAAAATTTGTTCAAAAATAATTAATTAATTCTATAAGTCATGTCTGATTGATCCTCGAAAAACCCGAGAAAAGTATCTGAAGGAAACACCTTTATAGTTCTTGAAAACATTTCAAGCTGCATATTGTTCTCGGGATCATAAATGTTAAATTTCAGGAGCGCTTTTCCCTGGTGTTCCCGGGCCAGATTTTCAACGTCTTTCACCAGTTTTTCATTCAGTGTACCGAGAGGTAGATTAATGGTAATGCTCTTCACATAATTCGATCGAATATCCGAAAGCAGCTCAATGCTGTTCACCTTAAAATCGTATAAATTGCTGTCCCTGAATTTAGGTTTTACTGCTCCCTTAACCATGATGAAAAGACCCACTTTACAGAATTTGCTGAAATTTACATAGTCGTTCCCGAAAAAGAAAAGTTCTTTCGAATCGGTATAATCGGTTAAAGTCAGGGTAGCAAACATGTTTCCGTTCTTCGATTGTCCTTCGCGGGCCGCGGTCACCATTCCTCCAAATATCAAATCTTTGTCTTTATATTTTTCAATGTCGTTGTTTATGTCTTTCAATGCAACATCCCTTGAACAAAAGTTGTTGATTTCTAATCTGTAATCATCGAGTGGATGTGCAGTCAGGTAAATTCCAATCAGGTTTTTTTCCTTCTCGAGCATGATGAGTTTTGCCCATTCTTCCACGTTTGGAATATCGGGTTTTTTAACAACCGTTCCCCCGCCCATATCACCAAATAAACTTTGCTGAGCACTGTTTCTATCTTCCTGAATCCGGTGTCCGTACCGGATCAGTTTTTCAATAAAGTTGGTGTCGTCATTTTCATCATCGCCGGCAAAAAAAGCACTTCGTTTTATTCCGTTCAGGTTGTCGAAGGCACCAGCCATCGCCAAGGCTTCCAGGTTCTTTTTGTTTACCGATTGCAGGTTCACATGTTCCACCAAATCGTAAATGGTATTGAAACCACCAATCTCCTTTCGTACATCAATCAGGTTCTGAACAGCTCCGGCACCCACACCTTTAACTGCACCCATTCCGAAACGGATGTTTCCGTTTTTGTTGGCCGTAAACTTGATAAAACTTTCGTTAACATCCGGTCCCAGCACATTCAGCTTCATGCGTTTACATTCGGTCATCAATTTGGTAATATCCGTAATGTTATTCAGGTTTCGGCTAAGGTTGGCAGCCATAAATTCTGCCGGGAAATGCGCTTTCAGATAGCCGGTTTGATAAGCAATGTAAGCATAGCAAACCGAATGTGATTTATTGAAAGCATACGAGGCAAATGCTTCCCAGTCTTTCCATATCTTTTCGATTACATCTTCGGGCTTTTTACCTGCATTCTTACACTCATCAACAAACTGGAAATTGGCCTTACATCCACTTACAAATTTCTCTTTCAGCTTGTTCATTACTGCCATAATCTTCTTCCCCATCGCCTTACGCAGTGTATCAGAGTCACCTCGCGTAAAACCAGCAAGCAAGCGTGAAAGTAACATCACCTGTTCCTGGAAAACCGTGATCCCGTATGTATCGCTGAGGTATTTCTCCATCATTGGCACATCATAATCCACTTTCTGTCGGCCGTGTTTTCGGGCAATGTAATCCGGAATGTATTCCATTGGTCCCGGACGGTACAAGGCGTTCATAGCTACCAGGTCTTCAAAACGGTTGGGTTTCAGATCGCGCAAGTGCTTTTTCATCCCGTCGGATTCAAACTGGAAGATGGCGGTGGTTTCACCGTGACTAAACAGTTCGAAAGTTTTTTCATCGTCGAACGGAATTTTATCGATATCGATTTCTATTCCTTTTGAAAGGCGAATATTTTCGAGCGTTTCCTTGATAATTGACAATGTTTTCAGCCCGAGAAAGTCCATCTTCAGCAAACCGATGTCTTCCACAAAACGCCCATCGTACTGCGTAGTTAACAGGTTTTCTTCATCCTTTGTCGGCATCAGCGGAATGTGGTCTGAAAGTGGGTCACGGCTGATCAGGATTCCGCAGGCATGTACACCGGTTTGTCGTACCGATCCTTCAAGTGTTTCAGCAAATTTAATGGTTTGGGCCACCAACTGATTCGGCGATTGTTTTTCCTGCTTCAATTCAGCGCTTTCTTTGTAGGCTTTTTCAAAGCTCATTTTCGGGGCGTCCGGAACCAGTTTTGCCAAACGATCGGCTTCGGGTAACGGCAATTTTAAAACCCGCGCCACATCACGAATCGACGACTTGGTTGCCATGGTCCCGAAGGTACAAATGTGAGCCACTTTATCGCGTCCATATTTATCTGTTACGTAATCAAGTACCAACTGACGTCCGTCATCATCAAAGTCGATATCCACATCGGGAAGCGAAATACGGTCAGGGTTCAGGAAACGTTCGAAAAGCAGATCATACTTGATCGGGTCGATATTAGTAATTCCACAACAATACGATACCGCAGCACCCGCTGCCGACCCACGACCCGGCCCAACAAGAACACCGTTTTCCTTTGCCCAGTTTATAAAATCCTGCGTAATCAGGAAGTAACCCGGGTAACCCATCTGTTTGATGGTGTTTAATTCAAAGGTCAACCGTTCTTCTACGTGATCAGGCAGTGGATCGCCATAACGTTCTTTTGCTCCTTCAAAGGCAAGATATTCCAGGTAAGCCGACTCCAGCTTTACCCTGACGACTTTATCGTATCCACCAAGTCGATTAAAAGCATCTTCCCCAAACTCCTCTTTTAAGTGCTCTTCCGAATATTTTTGTTTAAATTCCTCTTCTGTACCAATGTCTTCAGGAATGGGAAAGACCGGCATAATTGGTGCTGAATTCAGAACAAAATTCTCTACCTTTTCCACTATCTCAGCTGTATTATGGAGGGCTTCAGGAATGTCGCTGAACAACTCGTTCATCTCTGCCGATGTTTTAAACCATTCCTGCTTGGTGTACCGCATCCGGTTCGGATCGTCAAAATCTTTTCCGGTATTTAAACAGATCAGAAGGTCGTGTGCATCGGCGTCTTCTTCATTCGTAAAATGCACATCGTTAGTGGCAATCAGTTTTACACCCAGTTTTTTTGCAAATGCAACCAGGTGTTTATTTACTTGTACCTGCCGGTCGTACACCTCTTCGCGTTGCTGAGGTGATTCTGCCGGATGGCGCATCAATTCCAGGTAATAGTCTTCACCAAACAGGTTCTTGTACCACAAAATCGCATCTTCAGCATCCTGCATGCGATTACTCATGATCATCTGGGCAATTTCACCCCCCAAACAAGCAGACGAAGCAATTAATCCTTCGCGATGTTTGACGAGTAAATCTTTATCGATACGTGGCCTGTAATAGAACCCGTCGGTATTGGCAATCGAAATCAGTTTCACCAGGTTACGGTAACCCACTTTATTTTTTGCAAGAAGAATCAGGTGATGTCCTGACCGGTCAATTTTATCGTTTTTATCTACGATGGTTCGAGACGCAACATACGTTTCACAACCCAAAATAGGCTTAATCTCACTTTTTGTACATGCAGCATGAAATTCCTTTATCCCGAACATCGAACCATGATCGGTAAGTGCCAGGGCAGTCATATTGTCCTTTTTTGCTTTCTCTACCAAAGCAGGGACACTGGCTGCTCCATCCAGAATCGAGTATTGTGAATGTACGTGAAGATGAGTAAACGGAACCATAAATTATGCGTCTAAAAAGTTCCATAAAGGTACTTAAAATCGTTGCCCGTTTGGTGAATGTTAATAAGTTTTGAAAGGATTAAAACGGACGTGAAAGTCGCAAGAAAGGAGTAAGAAGAAGGAAGTTTCCGGGCGAGAAACACAAGAAAAAAGCCCCGACAAACTTGTCAGGGCTGATTTTATTTAATATTCTCTGAGATCAGTTTTGCCAGTGTTTCCATTTCTTCGGGCGGAAATTTTGTTTTATCCGAAAACTGGAGCAAATCCTTTTCGCTTTGCATTGGCACAAGATGTATGTGGGCATGGGGAACCTCCAACCCCAGTACCATTACTCCTACTTTTACACATGGAACAGCTTTCTTTAATCCCGCTGCCACTTTTTTAGCAAACATCTGTAACCCTACATAAGTTTCATCATCCAGGTCGAACAGATAATCCACTTCTTTTTTAGGAATTACCAAAGTATGTCCTTTTGCCGTAGGAAACACATCGAGAAATGCCAGGTAATTTTCGTCCTCTGCCACTTTGTAAGCAGGAATCTCACCATTTACAATACGAGTGAAAATACTTGCCATGATCGTTACATTGAAATTTCAACTATTTCGAATGGAATAATTCCGGAAGGAACTTTAATCTCCACAACCTCGCCTACTTTTTTACCAATCAAACCCTTGGCAATTGGTGTTTCAACCGAGATTTTTCCTTCTTTCAGATTAGCTTCGCTTTCAGGAACCAAAGTATACGACATAGTCGCATTGTTCTTCTGGTTTCGAATGGTTACTTTATTCAATATCTGAACTTTGGACGTATCAATCTTTGATTCATCCAAAATGCGGGCATTTGCCAGTTTCCCCTGAAGGTGGGCAATTTTTGCTTCGAGCATTCCCTGTGCATCTTTAGCTGCGTCGTATTCAGCATTTTCTGAAATATCACCTTTCTCGATAGCTTCACCAATTTGTTTCGAGATTTTCGGACGTTCCACCGTCATCAGGCGTTCCAGCTCTTTTTTAAGCTTATTTAGCCCTTCCTGTGTTAAGTATGTTACTTCGGACATAATGTATCCTCCCTTTTACTTCTTTTCTATAGTATCATGCAAAAAAAATGAAAGAATCCCGGTAACCCGGGACCCTTCCTTCTGCAAATGTATATAATTTCTTTAAAACTGAGTCATTCTGCTGAAAGAAATCTTCGTTATGAATGACTTACAGATATTTACGTGTATTTTCGATTCATAATCTCGCTGTAAATGACAGCCTTCCTTAAAGAAAACTTTTCACCATCAATCAGTACTTTATGTCGCTTCTTTTGAGGTTCCTCCATGATTGATTCCTTAATATCAGAATTCCCCTCATTCCCCGCGCTGAACTGATAAACAGGCTGTTGTGCCGGCACAACATCAACAGGTTCTTCTTCTTCAAAATCCACAATTGGTTCAGCTTCATCAAACGGATGCTGACCGGTAGATTGTTCACGCAACAGTTCCCAAAAATCCATGGGTTGATTTGGTTGTGAACCCGGAGTTTTCTTTGCCGCTTCCTTTTCAAGGCG
>DAOPJR010000149.1:0-6248 GCA_035399765.1 Draconibacterium sp.
AATGGCTCCATGGTTAGCCCCCCAATTTGCCATCACTGAATAAACGTCTTTAAAAGCTCCTTCACCTGTCAGTCGTGGTGCAAACCAGGTAGTTGGCCAGGTCGGATTGGTTCGTTCATCCAAAATGTGGTGAATATCATCTTCTAAATCGACGGTATAACCTTCAGCTATTTGCAGAACCGGCCCCTGCCCTTTTACCAGGTTCACCCGGCTCATGGTCACCGGCATTTTTCCGTCTGTTTTAAACTGGCTTGAGAATCCGCCTCCGCGAAAATATCCTTTATCTCCTGGGCAGAAACGGGTATTTTCCAAACAAGCTTTTACATCTTTTTCTGTAATATCCCAGAATGGTTTCATAACCGGATTTCCATCTTCATCCTTTTGTTGTGCGGTGGCATCCATGGTTGTCGAGCCAGAATTAATCAAGTGTATAATACCATCTTTGGCAAAACCTGTTAATTCTTTTCCAGTCACCCTTTTCACTGCTTCCGGGCTCCAGTAAGTACGAACATCTGAAAAAACTTGTGCTGTATTGGTCAGCAAATGGCCAAATAACATCGGCACCGCATTTAAACTATCATTTTCGGTAGCAAATACAAAAGCCTCACGAATCCCGTTCCAGTCAAATGAAGTATTTAGCATGGTTTCTGAATAATCGCCATTTGGGTAGTAATCGGTCCACTGACGTTGCCCCTGAAAACCTCCTGCAATCGCATTATGTCCGTGCGACTCTTCACCAAAACCGGCTTCTTTCAGTTTCGGATTCCCGATCATCAGGTCGCGCATAATCAGCGTCATTTTTACCACCACTTCCCATTCCCAGTCTTTGCGAGCCCGGTCACTCTGTTCTTCCGGCTTGTTGTAATCGTCGCCTTCAGTAATGTTCGTTTTAGTCCAGGCCAGCGCCTTTTCATATTCTTCCTTATCGTAAATCTCCTGGTCAATCCGGCGTTTTAACTCAGTCATATCTACAAATTCAGTACGCATTCCCAGGTAATCCTGGAAAAAATCAGGGTTCACCATCGAACCTGCAATACCCATCGATGTATAACCCAAAGAGAGATAGGATTTTCCTTTCATTTGTGCAGCTGCCAAACCGGCTTTTACAAAGCGAAGTATTTTTTCAGAGACATCTTCGGGGATCGTTTCATCTCCTGCGTCCTGTACATCGCGTCCGTAAATTCCGAAAGTTGGAAAACCCTTCTGAGTATAACCTGCCAGGGCTGCGGCAAGATACACAGCGCCGGGGCGTTCGGTTCCGTTAAATCCCCAAACTGCCTTTGGAATCATCGGGGTTGAATCCATCACTTCTGTTCCGTAACACCAGCAGGGAGTAACCGTCAGTGAAACGCCAACACCTTCAATAGCAAACTTATCGGCGCACATGGCAGCTTCTGCCACACCTCCAATGGTGGTATCGGCAATTACACATTGTACTTTCTCACCACTGGGGAATCGCAGCGTCTCTTCAATTAAGCGTGCGGCATTTTTAGCCATATTCATGGTTTGAACTTCGAGTGACTCGCGCACTCCTCTTTCTCTTCCGTCAATCACCGGACGGATGCCAACTTTGGGTAATCTTCCTATTAATCTGTTAGCCATTTGTATTGTTATTAATATTTATTTTAAAATGATATTCAAACTATGCTGTCCTGTACTGTGCTGCAATTTAATTCATTTTTTCTTGCAAAAAACGAGTTCTTCAACATACTTTAGATTAGTAACCATTAATATTTCTTAATTGGTTTTAACAAAATTTATTTTCAGGATGGATTGAAATTCCTTTACTTGCAAAACGGAAAACAAAGCTGACAATGAAAACCAGACTATCGTTCAGAACATGCCTGCCTTGCAGAAGTATCATTTTTATCGTTTTTACTTTATTGAGTTTCACCAATCTTAAAGCCCAAGTAATAAGCGGTAAAATTACTGATGAACAAAATTTGCCTGTGCCATATGCTACGATTTTTGTGAGTGAAACCAGAGAAGGTACCACATCGAATGTGGATGGACATTTTCAACTTCAGCTTCAAAAGGGAAATTATCATCTTACCATCCGATCAATGGGTTATCTGCAGAAAAATGTAAATGTGGAGTTGAATACTGATAGTTTATTTCTACCGGTTATCCTACAGGTACAGGAATTCGAACTGCACGAAATAAAAGTGTTTCCGGGCGATGAAGACCCTGCTTATTTTATTATTCGGAAAGCAATTGCCAAAGCGCCTTATTACCGTGAAAAAATCAAACATTACGAGGCTGATTTGTATATCAAAGCCAATTTCGAATTCACGAATATTCCTGCCATCATTAAAAAACAGGAAATGGATGATGGAAAGAAATTCAAGGATTATTTTAAGGAGAATGTTGTTTATGTAATTGAATCACAAAATAAAATCACTTTTGATTATCCGAATCATTACGAACAGAAAGTAATTAGTAAACGAACTTCGCTGGTTGGTTTTGATGAGCCCCCGGTGATGGGATTAATGACATCGAGCTTTTACGAAGAGCGGCCTCAGAATGTGATCTCTCCCCTTTCTGTTCCGGCACTGAAACATTATGATTTTCGATATGAAGGCTTTATTACTGTCGGCGATTTCGACGTTTTCAAAATAAAAGTTACTCCCAAACGAAAAAGTGATGAACTGGTGGACGGTTATATTTATATAGTTGATCGTTTGTGGTGTATTTACAATCTTGATTTTAGCTCCACTTTCGAATTTGTGGATTATCGGATTAAACAACAGTTCGAAAATCTTGGAAACGGTAATTGGCTGCCAGTTTCGCATAACATTACTGGAAATGTTGGAGCTCTGGGGATGCGGGGAATGTTTTATTACGGCGCTTCGGTAAAATACCAATCGATTGAAGACAATTACAGTGAAGATGAAATTCCCGGAGCTTTTGTTTCAAAACAGGATACAATTCAGCAAACACCGAAAAAAGAAGAAAGTGAAAAGACCAAAACAATAAGAGCAGAGGTAGCTGCACTCACTGCCCGTGAAGAGCTGAGCAATGCCGATGTAAAGAAAGTAGCACGCCTGAACCGTAAGATATTAAAAGAGCAATACAAGGATTCAACCATTCAGGCCAGGGACTTTTACACCAATTACAATATCGAGGACCAAAAAGATTCGATAAAGGAAAACATTGCCTGGGATTCGATCCGGACGATTCCGTTGACTCCGGCCGAAGTGTCAAGTTATCACCAGGCTGATTCAATCCGAGGATTGGATGAAATGAAAAAAGATACCACCACCGGCAATCCAACCATCAGCAAATCGATGCTAACAAAGATTGCTTTTGGGGACTGGAATATCTACCGTGATTCAGTACTACGTGTTCGGTATGGAGGACTTCTGAGTACAGAAAATTTTGATTTTAATGCAGTGGATGGATACAAATACAAACAGTTTTTCCAGTTTCGGTTTAATCCCGACTCGGCCAAATACATTTTTATCAGCCCTGAGATGGGTTATGCGTTTAACAGAAAAGCATTGTTTGGTAAAGTAGATACGCGGTTCGAGAATATTCTCTGGGATGGTAGTATTATTCAATTATCAGCGGGGAAAATGAGTCGTGATTTCAAGGAAAACGGTATTGCTCCCTCGTTAAATGCTATCAGCACCTGGTTCTTTGCCAGGAACTACATAAAATTATACGAAACTTCATTTGCAAAATTCACACTCTCTCAAAGAATAACCAAATATTTACGTTTTACAGCTAACGCGGATTACAGTCATTTTAGTCCATTGGAAAATAATGCATCTTATTTTTTAAGCGACAAGAAAGAATTTGAACCGAACATACCCGGTGGAAGAACGGAAGATAGCCCGGAACTACATGAACAGAAAAGTTTTGTCTGGTCAGCTGGCTTAAGCTATTACAAAAGAATTTACAAGCCATGGTTACAGGAGTCACCATTTTTGTTCTTCAATGATTTTTATCGTTTTCAACTCACCTTTAAACAGGGATTAGCAGGTGTATTCTCATCAGTTTCTGATTACAGTCAGATTGATTTCAGTTTTCATCAACAAATAAATGTATCGCCCACTGCCGGCTTAGACTGGGAGATTAATGCAGGTTATTTTCTGAATGCAGACCAGATGCATTTTTCTGAGTTCAAACATTTCCAATCTTCTGAAATCCCGGTTTCCTTCAGTCCTTTTACGGGTTCGTTACAATTATTGAATGATTACGAATTCAGCACCAATGATAAATACCTTCAAATTGCAGGTGAATACCGTGCAGAATACATTCTGTTGCGTTACCTGTCGTTAATCAACAAACAAACCTGGAGCGAGAGCCTGCATTTAAATTACCTCACCACTCCTGTTTTGAAGAATTATGTAGAAGCCGGCTATAGTATAAACAACCTGTTCTTTCTGGGTAACGTTGGTGTATTCACCGGATTTAATAACGGTAAAATTGAAAGTGTAATGGTTAAAGTCAATATCTCTATAAGTGACTAAATCCGCTCTTCTAATTTCTTGTTTGCTCCAAACCTGACTTGGCTGTTTCATCGTCAGGGTTGAGTTCCAGCGCTTTTTTATACCAGAAACGAGCCACATTCATATCGCCTGAATCAAAGGCTTTTTTTGCCGTTGCATTAAACTGCGTGATTCTGTCAGCCGAACGTCCCTGTAAGCGTTCCTGCACCAGTCGTTCGATTTCTGCCAGTTGGTCTTTCGGATATTTTTCATCCGGTTTCTGCCCGATTGCCTGGTTATACCATCCACGTGCCACTGCCAGTTCATTTTCACGGAAACTGTTATCAGCAAGGTCGATGAACCGCTGGTATTCACGATCACGCTGACTCAACATCATACCGTTTAGCATCCGGTTGATTTCATCGATTCGTTGCTGTGGATAAACTTCTTCCGGTTTCAGGTCAAGCGCTTTGTAGTACCAGGCTCGCGAAACATTATATTGAGTATCATCGAAGAAAGCGTCGGCTCTTTGAATTAACTGATCGTACAAGGCATTAATACCCGATTCTTCCAAAATCTTCTGTTCATCCAGCTCTTCCTGCATTTTGGCAATGTTGGCCCGACGCTGTTCCACATCGGCAGCTGCCGCCACTTCCGCATTTTTACGTGCTTCTTCCTGTGCCTTCATCTCATCAATCCTGCGAATCTGAGATTTTGGATATTCTTCTTCCGGTTTCACTCCCAATGCAATTTCATATTGCAAACGTGCATCGTCGTATTTCTGAGTACGGAACAGTCCATCAGCAGCCACAATCACATTACGGTATTTCTCATCAATGGCTTGCTGTGTCAGGATATTGTCAATTTCTGATATTTTTTCTTTCGGATAACTTTCATCAGGTTTCAGATCAGACGCTTTCTGATAATTCTCTTTCGAAGGATTGTAACTTTTGGCTGAAAACATTCGATCGGCCTGCTGAATCAGGGATGCATACTGACGATCAAGTGCTTCCTGTGCAACTCTTGCATCTGCCACTTCTTTCAAAATACGGTCGATTTCATCTATCTGTTGCTGTGGATAGCTTTCTTCAGGTTTGATTTCCAAGGCTGAACGGTATTCGTTTCTCGAGTTCTCGTAATTCTTTTCGTTGAACAGATTATCTGCTCTGGCAATCGCATCTGAATAATTCTTATCCTTTTCTGCCTGAATAGCTGCCAAACGAGCTGCTTCGGCTTCAGCTGCTTCTCGCGCCAGTCGTTCACGGGTTGTCACAATCGAATCAATTTTTGCTAACTGTTCATCCGGGTAGGTTTCGCCTGACTTGGCTTTCTTCGCATCGTTGTAGGCTACAATCGCTGCATCCCAACCTTCACGGTTAAACTCCCGATCACCTTTTGCAATGGCTTCTTCGTAAGCTTTTTGTGACGCTGAAAGTTGTGCGAGTATTGTTCCTATTTCATCGATTCGTTGCTGCGGATAGCTTTCTTCAGGTTTGATTTCCAAGGCTGAACGATATTCGTTTCTCGAGTTCTCGTAATTCTTCTCATTGAATAAATTATCTGCTCTGGCAATGGCATCAGCGTAATTCTTATCCTTTTCTGCCTGGATTGCGGCCAAACGAGCTGCTTCGGCTTCCGCTGCTTCTCGCGCCAGTCGTTCATGGGTTGTCACAATCGAATCAATTTTTGCAAGCTGTTCATCCGGATAGGTTTCGTCCGATTTGGCTTGTTTGGCTTCATTGTAGGCTACAATTGCTGCGTCCCAACCTTCACGGTTAAACTCCCGGTCACCTTTTGCAATGGCTTCTTCGTAAG
>DAOPJR010000150.1:0-6237 GCA_035399765.1 Draconibacterium sp.
AAAAAAAGGAATCCGCAGTTACGAATTCCTTTTATTATGTTAGTTGTCCTGCCAGGGCTCGAACCTGGACTCTTCTGATCCAGAGTCAGACGTGTTGCCAGTTACACCACAGGACAATGTGGCTGCAAAAATAAGCAAAAGTTTTAAAATGAAATTTTCTTTTTGAGAAATCTTCTGCCAGCAACGGTTTTAAACTTTCGGTTAACTTTGGATGTGAAACTATAAAAGTATGCTAAAATGACGAGGATCAAATTTCAGGAAATGAAAGCCACCATTAAACAAGCTTTTTTAAAGGCCGGGATGCCGGATGAAAAAGCAGAGGTTTGTGCTCAGATTCACACTGAATCGAGTTGCGACGGAGTATACTCGCATGGCCTTAATCGGGTAGCGCGATTTATTGATTATATACACAGAGGATGGGTGGATGTTAACGCTGAACCGGTGCTAGTAAATAAATTATCCTCCTTCGAAATATACAATGGCAACCTGGGCCCCGGAATCCTGAATGCACGTTTTGCAATGGATCGTGCATGCGAAACGGCAATAGAATCAGCTTTTGGCCTGGTCGCCTTAAACAATACAACCCACTGGATGCGGGGTGGTTCTTACGGTTGGCAGGCAGCAGACAAAGGCTTGATTGCCATTTGCTGGACCAACACCGAATCGTGCATGCCGGCGTGGGGAGCAAAAAGTATTGGCGTTGGTAACAATCCGTTTGTGATGGCTGTCCCGCGCAAAGAGGGGCACCTGGTACTGGATATGGCGATGTCGCAATATTCGTATGGAAAGCTACAGGTTACCCGGTTAAAGAATGAACGGCTTCCGTTTCCAGGAGGTTTTGATAAAGAGGGTAAACTGACTGATGTCCCCGGTCCGATAGAAGATACAATGCGTATTTTACCGACTGGTTACTGGAAAGGCTCTGGTTTTGCCATTTTACTCGATGTTATTTCTGCTTTGTTAAGTTCCGGCCTCTCAACTGCCGGTATCGACAAAGCCGGACTAGGCAGTTGCGGAAGTTGCAACCAGGTATTTATTGCCATTGACCCGATAAAAATTAACTCGCAGGATTTTATCGATAATGTTTTGAACGAGACTATTTCACAAATTAAATTTTCCGACCGTGTAGATGAAGACCAGGAAATATTTTACCCTGGAGAACAGTCACTAAAAACCCGGAAAGAGAATCTGGAACACGGAATTCCTGTGGACGACGGTGTTTGGGCCAAAGTAAAAGAACTGGCAGGCGTGTGATTATTAAGTCAAAACATAATCTTTACCGACAAACCATAAAAAGCTATGAATAAAACGATACTACTGATTATTTCTTCCTTATTGACTGGTGCTGAGGTATTTACTGGTTGTCAGACAAATAAGAACAATAAGCTGGACGAGTTAGTTGATCAAACCATAAAAACATCGCTCAGGTGTATGGAACAATCAATAGCTGAAGTTGGAAATCCGAAGCTGTACCCAACTTATGCGACCAAAGAATTGAAATGGAAACTGGACAGCTCATCCAACTGGGTAAGTGGGTTTTACCCGGGTTCATTGTGGAAAGCATACGAGCTTAGTAATGATGACAAGTTTAAAGAATGGGCTGAAAAATGGACGGCGGGCATTGAAGAGCAAAAATTCAATACCAACACGCATGATCTTGGTTTTCGTTTTGGTTGTGCATTTGGCAATGGATTACGACTGGCTCCCGGTGATTCAGCAACATCAAACTATAAAAATATTCTGCTGACTGCTGCAGCCACCGCTGATAGCCGTTTTTTTGCACAGGCCGGGGTCTATCCTTCCGATTGGGATGCGCATCCCTTACCTAATTGCCAACCCATGGTCATTGATGTAATGATGAACCTCGAGCTTTTAATGTGGGCAGCCAACCATGGAGGAGATCCTGAAATTATGGACCGCTGTATTTCTCATACACAAAGATCTTTTAACGATTTAATCCGGGAAGACGGCGGGAGTTTTCATGTGGTGCGTTACGATAAGGAAACAGGAGACGTATTGGGTAAAGGGCAACTACAGGGTGATACCGATTCAAGTACATGGTCGCGCGGGCACGCCTGGATGGTTTACGGACTCGTGGTAGTTTACCGGTACACGAGAGATCCTCAGTATCTGGATATGGTAACGAAAGTGGCCAATTATTTTATCGATCATCTGCCTCAGGATCAAATAGCAAACTGGGATTTTCAATCCAAACTCGATCATCGCGACGCCTCTGCTTCTGCCATTGTTACTTCCGCTCTTTTTGAATTGCAGGATTATCTCACTGCAAAAGAAAAAAAGGAATATTACCTGGAACACGCAGAAAAGATACTTCAGTCGCTTTGCTCCTCACCCTATTTTTCAAACGGGGAAGGAACCAACTGTTTGCTTCTTCATTCAACGCAGTACTTTGGTGTAACTGAAAATACAGATGTTCCGTGTTCTTTTGCTGATTATTATTTTCTGGAATCACTTGTCCGGTATAAAAGAATTCGATCGGGAAAACCTGCGGTAGATACAAATGCGGCTTATTAAAACCGAACTTGTCTCGTTTTGCCTGATCTCCGGAAAGCTTATCGTACAAAATCCAATGTTTAAAGGATATATTGGGCTATACAACATAAAATTTTGTGGAAAGGCAAAGAAGAATTTATCTTTCAGTATCGTTTTAAGCAGTAACCTGATTTGTTTTTATGAAGAAAAAGCATTTTATCCTGATTGGTTTTATCCTTCTCAAGTTTATTCTCCAGTTGTTTGCAATAAATCCTGTGTATGAATTACATCGCGACGAATTTCTGCACCTCGATTTGGGGAAGCACCTGGCCTGGGGATATACCTCGGTTCCTCCGGTTACCGGAGTCATCTCTTATATCATCCTGATTTTGGGGAATAGCGTGTTTTGGGTGAAATTTTTCCCGGCACTGTTTGGTGCGCTTGTTATCTGGGTAGTGTGGAAGATTGTGGAAGAATTGAATGGAGGAATATTTGCTCTTGTCCTGGCTTCGGTAAGTGTCCTGTTTTCGGTTTTTGTTCGTATAAATACACTGTATCAGCCCAATTCGCTTGACTTTCTTTGCTGGACATTGTTGTTTTTTACGCTGCTTAAATATTTTAAAAACGGCCAAAACAAATGGCTTTATATTACAGCGGTAGTTTTTGCGCTTGGGTTTCTGAACAAGTACAATATCGGATTTTTACTGATTGGCCTGCTGCCTGCATTGTTGTTGACTCATCAGAGGGTAATATTTAAAAACAAACATTTGTGGCTGGCTGCCCTGCTTGCATTACTGCTTGTTTTACCCAATATTATCTGGCAATTCAGAAATGGTTTGCCCGTAGTGCACCATATGCAGACACTTGCTGCCACTCAGCTGGTCAATGTAAAACGTACTGACTTTTTACTGTCGCAACTTTATTTTTTTCCGGGTGCTTTATTCGTCATTTTGTTATCCTTGATTTCTTTCTTTACTTATCAGCCACATAAAAAATACAGGTTGTTTTTCTATGCTTTTGTTTTCACGATCGGGATTTTTACTTATTTGAAAGCCAAAGATTACTATGCCATCGGCTTGTACCCGGTTTTTATGGCTTTCGGATCTGTTTATTTTGAAAAGCTGCTTTCGCGCGGCTGGGTAAGATATCTGCGTATTCCTGTTGTTTTAATTCCTGTATTGATATTCATTCCCGTTTCCAAAATAATGTTGCCGATTTATTCCCCTTCAAAAATTCTGGAGAAAAAGGAATTGTTCGACAAATTCGGGGCTAATCGCTGGGAAGACGGAAAAATTCACAACCTGCCACAGGATTATGCCGATATGATCGGATGGAAAGAACTGGCTCTTCTGGTAGATTCAGCCTTTACCCTGGTGGATGAAAAAGATCGTACACTCATTCACTGTGATAATTACGGAGAAGCCGGAGCCATAAATTATTATTCCAGACAAAATTACTCGGCGGCCTATTCCATGAATGCGGATTACATCAACTGGTATCCTCTCGATAAATTTGAAATTAAAAATGTTATTCTGGTTCAAGGTAGAAATGATGACGACCCCGAACGAAAACGCGAAAGGGATTTTTTCGACGAGGTAAAACTTATTGGAAAAATTACGAATAAAAACGCACGCGAAACTGGAACAAGCGTCTATCTGCTTCAGGGGGCCAAAGTTTCGGTGAACGATATTTTACGGGAAGAAATTAACAGCAAGAGTCAGTAATGTTTTTAATTATTATTTATTCAACCAAAGTACCCTACTTTTGTTTAGGATTTATGTTTTCATCATTCAATCACGCAAATGAAGCCTGAATTGCCTGTTAACCATCGCAAGTCTGAAAAATCGATTGCTGTTCTGCCTTTTGTAAATATGAGCACGGAAGTCGAAAATGAGTATTTCAGCGATGGAATTACCGAAGAAATTATTAATGCTCTTACCAAAATTAGAGGGCTGAGAGTAATCGCCCGCACTTCGTCGTTTGCGTTTAAGGGAAAACACATTGATATACGTGAGATTGGAAACCAGTTAGGTGTTTCATCGGTATTGGAAGGCAGTGTGCGTAAAATTCAAAACCGTGTTCGGATTACTGCTCAGCTAATTAATGCAGAGGATGGTACGCATTTCTGGTCGAAAAATTTCGATCGCGAACTGCAGAATATTTTTGAACTTCAGGATGAGATCAGCTTGTTAATTTCCAATCAGATTCGTGAAAATTTTGGGCATTTTAATATTCAGGAACATTTGGTAAATGCCGCTACCAGCAGCATGCCGGCTTATGAATTATTTCTGAAAGGTCGTTATCATCAGTTACGCTGGGATGCCGATTCCATTCATGAAGCCACTAAATATTATGAAGCCTCGGTAGCTGAAGACCCAAAATTTGCACGTGCTTATTATGGATTGGTTCAAAGCTACGGACTGCTGGCAGCCTGGGGATATATGCCGGCGGAAGAAGGTTTTGAGAAAGCTTTTCTGAATCTTATGATTGCGCAGGATCTGGATAAAACGTTGCCGGAGTACGGCCAATCTTATATCGGGAAAACATTTTGGATGGATTGGGATTTCCAGGCAACTTACGATCAGTTAACAGAAACGCTTCAATTGCATCCCCGGTATGCCGAGGCACTCGAAGCAATGGGCGAGCTTTTTTTATTACACGGCAATTATACTCAGGCAGAGAAATACATCAAAAAAGCACTTGACTTCGACCCGGTTTCTGCCAATCACCATTACACGCTGGGCAACATCAATTATTACCAAAGGCAATTCGAAAATGCTTTGCGACTGGTAGAAAAAGCATTGTACATTAATTCTGATTTTGTATTGGCGTACGAATTGAAAGTTTTATGCCTTATTGGGTTAAACCGTCGCGAGGAGTTTGATGAATTTGTTTCTGGCCATGAAAATACTGATCTGAAAACACTTCTTTTTGAAGTAATGAATGAAGGGAAACAAGGCTTGAGCCCGGAAACAATTGACACCTGGCAAAATGCGGCAGAAGATAAAGGACAGTTGATTCCGTATGAATTATATATTCTTGCGAATTCCGACTACAAAAAGGAAGCACTTGCCTTACTCAAAAAATACATCGCACAAAAGCGCGGACAAATTATCAATTACCGCGTTGATCCGCTTCTGGAACCCCTTCGTGAATATGATGAGTTTCATAGCTTGCATTCGTCGAATCTTAAATTTTATGAAGAGCTAAGTGAAGCTGAACAAAGTTCTTCTTCAAAAAGTATTTCGCCTGAATTGGAAACACTGATGCAAAAACTGTTGGATTTTATCGAAGCCGAAAAACCATACCTCGATGCTCAATTAAGTTTGGGAAGTTTGGCTGAAAGCCTCGATTTACACCCCAACAAATTATCGTACCTGATTAACGAAAAAACAAACATGAATTTTAACGAATTCATTAACCAGTTCAGGCTGGCCAATTTTAAAGAAATTTCGCGTGACCCTAAAAACTCGCACCTTACCATTCTGGGCCTGGCTTACGAAAGTGGTTTTAACTCGAAAACGGTTTTTAATGCCTATTTTAAGAAAATGGAAAATACAACGCCCGGCAACTGGCTGAAAGAAGCAAAACAGTAATTTCCTTTCTTTTATTCCCAAACCATCAGGGTTTATAAATGTCATTTTCCCCGGTTTCATAATCTCACCAAAGTACGGATTCTCACCAATACGTCCCGAATTACAAAAACGGACGATTGACTCTTTTTCTTGCCTCATCTTTGTACCA
>DAOPJR010000151.1:0-1280 GCA_035399765.1 Draconibacterium sp.
ATTCAGGATTTCCCTGGAATAGCCAGATATGATGCAGTTACATTTGCTATTGGAGACAAATTGTATGTTGGAACCGGGAAGGATGATGACAAGCTCCTTTACAAAGATTTTTATGCCTATAATACCAGTACACAAGCATGGGAAGATGTAAACAGTTTGAGAGGTGATAAAAGATCAAAAGCCGCAGCTTTTACATTAGATGGAATCGGATATGTAATTTCGGGATACAGCAGTGGATATGAAAACGATATGTGGGCTTACAATCCTTCATCTGATTCGTGGACCGAAATGAGAAAGATTTCGAATTACACAGATGATGATTTCGATAATGATTATTCCAACATTGCCCGTGCCGACGGATCTACTTTTACCATTAACGGAAGAGGTTACCTGGTTTGCGGCACGAACGGAAGTTTAGTTAACAATGTATGGGAATATGATCCTGTTCAGGATCTGTGGACCGAGCGAACTGAGTTCGAAGGTAGTTCGAGAACGGAAGCTGTCGGATTCTCTGCAGGTTCTTACGGATACATTGTAACCGGCAGAAGTTCGAGCTATTACTTTTACGATTTGTGGACCTTTGATCCTTTCGCCGAATACAGTGAAGAATATTGAACCTGAAAACTTTTATAATTCATCATCAAATTTCCTGACCAGCCCGGCACGATTTAACTGTAGAAGGGGTTATAACGAATATCTGAAGCAGATTTTCGATTTCGTGCCGGGTCTGGTTTTTTCATTTATTTACGCTATCAATACACGTCAGTTTGGTAACGTTTGTCTTTTTTCAACATGCGAAGGTATTTCTCCGCCTGTTCTTCATCAATTCCGCCCTGTGTCTGAATAATATCCAACAAGGTTTTATTTACATCTTTGGCCATGTGCTTCATATCGCCGCAAATATAAAAATGTGCCCCGTTTTCGATCCATTCAAAAATCTCTTCCTGGTTTTCAATCAATTTATGCTGCACATACACTTTTTCTTCCTGATCACGCGAAAAAGCGACATCCATTCGCTCCAGGCTTTCATTTTCCAATAGATTTTCCCACTCGTCTTTGTACAGAAAGTCGCTTTCAGAATGACGGTCGCCATAGAACAGCCATGAATAACCGGTGTATCCCTGTTTGCTGCGTTGTTGCATAAACGCACGATACGGTGCCACTCCGGTTCCGGCTCCAACCATAATAATGGCAGAATTATTTTTCGGAAGTTTGAACGAAGGATTTTTATCGATGTAAACAGGAAGTTTATCGCCTGGTTCAACCGTGAAAATAACATG
>DAOPJR010000151.1:1380-6009 GCA_035399765.1 Draconibacterium sp.
TTCTTCGTTTTGTGTAATTTGATGATACTTATCCAGTAAATCAAAACTCAAAACAGTTATCTCTACATGGTGTGTTAACGCATCTTTTAACGAAGTTTGACCATCTTTTATGAAAACGCGGTGTTCAGGATCGAAACCACCGATTTCAATAATTTTGGTAACCAGTTCTTCAGGATTACGGGTAAAAATGCCAACAGCATCACCCGGTTCATAATTTAATCCAGAGCCCTCAAGTGACAGTTCGAAATGATACACCTCCTTGTCTGATTTTTCTCCGGTAAGTTTCGTTTTGGTTTTTACAGTGGCGTAAAACGGATTTGTTTTTGAATATTCCTTGTCTTCGTCTGACTTACCTTCGAGCGCTCCTGCAGCAGCAGGTGTCAGGTTCATCAGAAAATTATTCATCCAAATCTCGGCCGGAATTTCATAATCCACATCACATTTTTGGATAGGAACGATGCTGAAGGCACCCAAATCTTTTAATGCCTGATTTACATCTTCACCGGTTTTGCAGAAATGCTTGTAGGTTTTATCTCCAAGCGCAAGAACGGAATAACTCACATTTTCCAGGGTCGGAGCCTGGTTTCCTTTAATGAATTCAACAAAATCTTTTGCCATTTCCGGCACTTCTCCCTCACCGTGTGTGCTCACAATTACAGCCAGGTTGTCCTCCGTTACTAATGATGCCAAGTCGTAATCATACATGCTAACCACCTTGGCTTTGATGTTTTTAAAACCCGCTTTACCTGCCAGTTTCTCTGCCAGCTCCTGGCTGTTGCCGGTTTCAGTCCCAAACAGAATGGTTAGGTTAGCTACCGGCTCACTTATTTCTGGCTGCAAAACTGGGGCTGCAGTTGCCTCTCCACTAATGTTTTCCCTTCCTAAAAGCCCGTTTATATATCCACTCAACCAGACTTTTTGGTTCTGGTTTAATTCAGCCAGTAATTCGTTCAGTTTACCCAGTTGTTGTTCTGTTAAGGTATACCTATCTATCGTCATAATGTTTTTAATCAGTTGTTTGCCGTTTCCATTGCGGCGCAAAAGTATTATTTTTCAAATAAAAGACCAATACGTATTAAATTGTTGTTTGATTCTACAACCACTGACCAGCCATTTTCTTCTAAATAACAACTGAATACTGGAATGGCTCATTTTTCCCTTACTTTTTTTGCATCAAATGTCAAAAGAAATGAATTTACAATTTGTAATCGATCTATATAAGGTACCTGTAATTTTCTCATACCCGCTACCATTTTTCAATGGTTCCAAACCTTCTTAAATAGGATTTAAATTGAATATTAAGCATACATGATTTCTTGCTCTTGATTGTTAATAAAATATTACTATTTTTGGTGTCCTTGCTCCAAAAAACGGGGTGAATAAGGGGTTAACAAATCAATAAAACTATTATACCATGAAGGTTTATAAAACGGAAGAAATCCGGAACATTGCTCTAATTGGTAATGCCGGCAGTGGGAAAACCACCCTTGCAGAAGCGATGCTGTTCGAGGGTGGAGTAATCAATCGCAGAGGTGAAGTTACCGCAAAAAATACGGTTTCAGACTATAACCAAATTGAACAGGATTATGGCAATTCTGTTTTTTCTACTTTGTTGTATTCTGAATACAATGGTAAAAAGATAAACATCCTCGACACTCCGGGAATGGATGAACTTAACGGTGGCGTTGTTTCTTCGCTGGCTGTTACAGCACTTGGACTGGTTGTTATTAATTCTACAAATGGTATTGAAGCCGGAACCGATGCAGCTATCCGTCATGCCAGCAAAGCAAATACTCCGTTAATACTGGTATTTAACCAATTGGATCACGACAATTCTAATTTCGAAGCATCTTTGGAACAGTGTAAAAATTCATTTGGCGGAAAGACAACGATAATCCAGTATCCTGTTGATGCCGGTCCGACTTTCTCTTCCATTATCGACGTTTTGAAAATGAAGATGTTCAAGTACGATAAAGATGGAAAAGTACAAGTGCTTGATATTCCTGATTCGGAAAAAGACCGTGCCGAGGAGTTGCATAATGAACTGGTTGAAAAAGCTGCTGAAAACGAAGAAGCTTTAATGGAACTGTATTTCGACAAGGGTGAATTAACCGAAGACGAAATGCGTAAAGGAATTAAGTTGGGAATGCTCGACCGCAGCCTGTATCCTATTTTCTGTACAACCGCCAAAAAAGGCATCGGTGTTGGTCGTTTAATGGAATTCGTAACCAACATTGCGCCTGCTCCATATGAAAAGAAACACCGCGAAGTACTCAAAGGAAAAGAGCTGAAAATGGATGCAGCTGATGCTCCAAGCCTTTTTGTATTCAAAACAGCTGTAGAACCACACGTAGGTGAGATTACTTTCTTTAAAGTAATGTCGGGGACCATTAAAGAAGGTCTCGACCTGGTGAACTCAAAAAGCGGGAATAAAGAACGCTTGTCGCAGATATTTGTTTCGGCAGGAAAGAACCGTGAAAAAGTGGACGAACTGGTAGCTGGTGACATTGGCTGTACTGTAAAACTTCGAGAAACCAAATTCAACCAAACTCTAACTACTAAAGAAGCAGGAACAGTTTATGCTCCTATCGAATTTCCATCATCACGTCATACCGTTGCGGTAAAAGCAGAGAATGATTCAGATGATGAAAAAGTAGGTGAAGTTCTGAATAAAATAAAATACGAAGACCCAACTTTCGTTATTGAACAGTCGAAAGAACTAAAACAATTGTTGGTTCACTGCCAGGGAGAATACCACATGAATATTCTTAAGTGGTATTTCGAACATATACATAAACTGGAAGTAAATTTCCTTTCACCTAAAATCCCATACCGCGAAACAATTACCAAGCCAGCTCAGGCTGATTATCGTCACAAAAAACAATCAGGTGGTGCCGGTCAGTTTGGTGAAGTACATATGATTATTGAACCTTATGAGGAAGGTTCGGAAGCGAGAGCTATGTTCAAGTTTGGTGACAAGGAACAAAAACTTTCGGTGCGTGCAGTTGAAGAACATTCACTTCCATGGGGAGGTAAACTTATTTACTGCAACTGTATTGTTGGCGGATCTATCGATGCGCGTTTTATGCCAGCCATTCTGAAAGGAATTATGGAAAAAATGGAGGAAGGCCCGCTTACCGGTTCATATGCCCGCGATATCCGCGTGTATGTGTACGACGGAAAAATGCACCCGGTCGACTCTAACGAAATTTCGTTCAAACTGGCTGGTCGCAACGCATTTAGCCAGGCCTTTAAAAATGCCGCCCCAAAAATTCTGGAACCAATTTACAATCTTGATGTACTCGTTCCTTCTGATCGTATGGGCGATACCATGAGTGATTTGCAAGGTCGTCGTGCCATGATTATGGGAATGGGATCGGAACACGGAATGGAGAAAATTTCGGCCAAAGTACCGTTGAAAGAAATGTTTAAATATACCACTTCACTGAGCTCAATTACGGGCGGTCGTGGTGTATTCAGCATGAAATACGATGGTTACGAAAAAGTACCTGCCGATGTACAGGATGAACTGTTGAAAGCTTACGAAGCAGAGCAGGAAGAAGAATAGACCATTTTCTAATCCATTTTACTATAAAATGAAGCCCCGGTTCGTTAATTTCGAATCGGGGTTTTCTTATTTTGAACAGTAAATTAAAATTATTTCACCCCAATTATTATATCTATTCTCTTATGCAAAATAAGTCTTTTGTTTAATCATATGTTTATTTGATGAACTAATCCAAACTAAACATATGACTAATATTGCATGGTGACCATATTAGATATTTCATACATTTTGAATGGGGAAAAACAATTTTAGGCATTTACTTCTCATATATTCATCTGTTTTTCAAACTATTTGTCCCAATATGAAACAATATATTAATTTTGCTTCTTAAGTTTTGATTGATATCAAAATCTACTTTTTATTATCCCAAACATTGCCTAAATTTAAAAGGATTAACCTTATATAAATAATTTCTGCCCATGGCAGATCAAACCGCAAATATTTCAAATATCTGGCCGTTTGTTTTTATTCTGTTCAATGTTATAAGTCTTAATTCATCAAATGCGCGGCCAATTCATGATATTAATCTCAAATGGCAACATTTTAATGTTACTGAAAAGTATCCTTTATATCTAAAATCCTGTTATAAAATACATGCCTGCATACATCAGCTTTTACATTATAACGACAGAGAACCCCTAGAATACCTGGGATTACTTAACAATAATAGCAAAAGTAAATCCAGACAATATAGAAGCGTACAAATCAACTGGTCTTTTGGGTATCGTGATCTTGCAAACAGTACCCACTATCACTTTCACATAGAGAATGTCTTTTTCAGAATCATTATGTTTTACTAACCCAAAAGATAATTCGTCCACTTACTCACAAAATTGATTAATAAAACAACTTTCTCGTTCAAATACAAAATAAAAAACAACAGATAAACTAATAACTAACATAAAAACTTCATAAAATGAAACATATAATTCTCCTCCCTTTCTTGTTACTTTTTCTAAGCAGCTTGATAGTAAACGCACAAGATATCGATGTTACATTCCAGGTCGATATGACCTACGAAACCTACGACCCCGACAGCGTAATGATGATTGCAAGCTGGA
>DAOPJR010000152.1:0-5997 GCA_035399765.1 Draconibacterium sp.
ACCGGATGCAAAGCTTTTCTTCCGGTTCCGTCTTTAATTTGGTGACGGCATGAAGTTCCCGGTGCAGAAACGATGGTAGTTTCCTCAGCTTTACGTACTGCAGGAAACAGAACCATTTCTCCAATTTTCATCGATAATTCGTAATGTTCTTTTTCGTAACCAAACGACCCGGCCATGCCGCAACAGCCCGATGGAATTTCTTCCACGGTATAATTTACGGGCAGTGACAACATTCTTTTGGTTGGAGCTGTAGAAGCCACCGCTTTTTGCTGGCAATGTCCATGCAATAAAATACTTTTTGAGTCGGTGGTAAATTGCTCTGAGGTAATTCTTCCTTTTTCGATTTCAGCTTCTACAAATTCTTCGAATAAAAGTGCATTTTTTGCCAGTTTTTCAGCAGCATTCCGAAGTTCTTCATTTACCAGTTCCGGATATTCGTCGCGGAAGGCAAGAATGGCAGAAGGTTCGATACCGATCAGTGGTGTTTCACTTGTGACGAGGCCTTTTAATAATTCCACGTTTTCATTTGCCACCTTTTTTGCCATTCTGATTAAACCTTTTGATAGAAAAGTTCTTCCGGATTCTTTGGTTACCGGTATTTTAACCTCATAACCCAGTTTGGTGAGCAGAAGTATGGCTTTTATTCCAATGTCACTTTCGTTGAAATTGGTAAACTCGTCGTTAAACAGGTATACTTTACCTTTTGGAATGGTATCAAGTGTCGGAACCCCATTCTGTACCCAGCGGTTTAAAGTAATTTTACTTAGTTCAGGAACAGTTCGTTTGGTGGAGAAGTTAATGGCATTCTTGAGCAGCGAGGTATTCATGGCCCAGTTCGAGATGGGACGAAAAACCATTGCCAGCTTATTCAGTCGGGGCAGCCATCCAACCAGTTTCGAACGAAGCGGAACGCCATGAATATCGTAATAATGTTGGAGGAATTCTGCTTTCAGTTTGGCCATATCCACGTTCGACGGACATTCGCTTTTACACGCTTTGCACGAAATACACAAATCGAGGATATCGTAAATCTCGTGATGATCAAAAGCCTGTTCTTTCTGATTGTTGTATAGAAATTCACGTAGAATGTTGGCGCGTCCACGGGTACTCTTGTCTTCGTCCCGGGTCGCCATAAAAGTAGGACACATTGTTCCTCCGATAACATCACTTTTGCGACAGTCGCCGGATCCATTACATTTTTCGATACTTCGGAAATAGCCTTTGTTGTTTGAAAAATCAAAAGTAGTTTCATAAACAGGAATGGCTTTCCCCGGAATAACTCTCAAACTTTCTGTAATAGGTGGAGTATCCACAATTTTCCCGGGATTGAAAATAGTAGTAGGATCCCAGGCTTTTTTGACCGCTTTTACCAGTTCATAGTTTCTTTCTCCCAGCATAAATGGGATGAACTTTCCACGGACGCGTCCGTCGCCATGTTCACCGCTCATCGATCCATGGTATTTTTTTACCAAAACTGCTACTTCGTTCATCAGCTTGTCGAAGAGTTCGACATCGGCAGGATCTTTAAAATTTATCAGTGGGCGAAAGTGGATTTCACCGGTGGCGATGTGTGCATAGTAAACGCTTTCGAGCCCCAGTTTCTTCAGTACTTTTTTCAGGTCGGCAATATAATCCGGAAGAAATTCAGGATGAACAGCTGTGTCCTCAATACCTGGAACTCCTTTCCGATCTCCGGGAATGTTGGCCAGCAAACCCAATCCTGCAGTACGAAGTGCCCATACTCTTTTTATTTTGTCGGCGCCGGTAATCAGAGGATAATGGTAACCTAGTTTTGCTTCCCGAAGTTCTTTTTCAAGTGCGGCTGCAGTGGATGTTAATTCTTCCTCCGTCTCAAACGAAAATTCAATCATCAGCATCGCCCCGGGATCACCTTTTACAAACCAGCGGTTTTTATTTTGCTCGATGTTTTGTTTGGCCGCCTGCATCACCGGATCATCCATTAATTCGATGGCGGTGGGTTTGTATTTCAGAGCAATCAGGTTTCCCTGCAATGATTCTTCCAGTGTTTCGAAATGCGCACAAACCAGGCCCTTATATTTAGGTGGTAGAGGAATTACATTTAGTTTAAGGCGGGTTGAAAAAGCCAGTGTCCCTTCCGAGCCTGCCAGCAGTTTGCAAAAGTTGAAAGGTTCTCCTCCGTTTGTAAAAACTTCGGATTCAAGCAAAGAATCAATTGCATAACCCATGTTTCGGCGGGTTACCCTGGGATCGGGAAAATTCTCCCGGATTTCTTTCTGATTCTTCTTGTTAGAAAGAATATCGTTAATGTTCTGGTAAATTGCTTTTTCAAGTTTGTTTGGGTTCCCGTTGAGCTTGGTTTGGAATTGCTCAGGCGTTAATGCTTTAAATGTGGTTTCACTACCGTCGGAAAGGATAGCATCTACTTCAAGAATGTGTTCACGTACACTTCCGTAAACCAGTGAGTGTAACCCACAGGAATTGTTTCCCAGCATTCCGCCTATAACACAACGGTTGGCGGTAGAAGTTTCGGGACCAAACTGCAAGCCGCATTTTGAAAGAAACAGATTCAATTCGGCGAGTACTACACCCGGTTCCACCACCACGTACTTTTCTTTTTCGTTGAACTCAACAATGCGGTTCATGTATTTTGAAACATCCATGATAATACCCGGACCGACTACCTGACCTGCCAGTGAAGTACCGGCACCACGCGGAATCACAGAAGTCCCGTTTTCACGTGCAAATGCAATAATTTTTTTTATGTCTTCCTTTGATTTCGGACGAGTTACTGCCAACGGCATTTCCTTGTATTGAGATGCGTCGGTGGAATAGAGGACACGTTGTACATTGTCGGTAAAAAGATCACCTTCGAGTTGGGATTTTAGCTGGTTGAAATCGGGTTGCATACACGAATTTTTAGAAGAGTAAAAATAGCAGATAAAGCATGTCAGCCCAAATTTGTTATTCAGATTATCATCAATTAATCAAAAGTTTAAGACTGGCTTGCGTTACTTAGGTTAAACCTGTTCTAATTGCTTATCAATGAAATTCTTTGTAAATTTTATATCCGAAATGGATTAAATCAGCAACCAAAAACCATGAACTCTGATTTTGGGATTGATAAAGTCTTTATAAATCGTTTGACTTCCATCGTGGAAGCCAACCTTGCCGATGAAAATTTTGGAGTAAAAGAGTTGGCTGATAAAATGCGCATGAACCGCTCATCTGTTCACCGCAAATTAAAATCAATTACTAAAAAATCTGTCAGCGAATTTATCCGTGAAATAAGGTTGCAAAAAGCAAAACAACTGTTGGAAGAAGGAAATGATACTATTTCGGAGGTTGCTTATAAAGTTGGTTTTGGTAGCCCTTCCTATTTCAGTAAATGTTTTCATGATTATTTTGGTTTTGCCCCGGCTGAGCTTAAAAGGAATCAAAATCAGGGGAACGAAATAGATGAAGTTACAGATGTATCTGATACAAAAGGAAATCTTCCAATTGAGTCACAAAAGCAAAGTTTTGGAAATAAAATAATTAAAGTTGCTTTGGGAGTCTTTCTTTTACTAATTGTCTTCTTTTTAATTTACAGATATTCTGATATAAAAACGAAAAATTTCAATTCAGAAGATACTCCTAAATCGATAGCTGTCCTCCCTTTAAAAAACCTTAGCAATGACTCGGAAATGCAATACCTGGCCGATGGAATTATGGAGGATATTCTAACTCGCCTTTCTTATATTGACGGTCTGATTGTAAAATCGCGTATATCGGGGGAAAAAGCCGGGGATGAGAAGTTATCAGCAAGTGAGATTGCTCAAAAGTTAAATGTTTCGTATCTTCTTGAAGGTAGTATCATCCCGGATAAAGATAAAATCAGGATCAATGTCCAGTTGATCAGTGCTAGAGAAGACAAGCATGTTTGGGCAGAACATTTCGACAGTGATTTAACCGGAGTGCTTCCTTTTATTACTGAAATTTCCCGCCAGATAACCGATAAACTTGAACTTATTCTAACGCCCCGGGAAATAAGGCATATTGAAAAAATTTATACTGAAAATAAAGAAGCATACAGGTTGTATCTTGATGGGCTATATTACTTTCGGTTACGAACACCGGAATATTTTGAAAAAAGTATTGAACTTTACAAAAATGCTCTTGAACTTGATTCAAACTTTTGTCTTGCTTATGCCGGTCTGGCAGATGCGTATATTAATATGGCCTGTAATAATTGCGGACCTGAACAGGAAAACGTGATCAAAAGCAGGGCCAATGCATTAAAAGCGCTTAGTATTGATGCCGACCTTGCTCTGGCTCATGCTACTTTGGGGGCCATTGCCGTATTCTTCGATCACGATTGGGGTAAAGCAGAAAAGGAACTTAAACTTGCCATGAAATTAAATTCGGGATATGCAAGGTCATATACATTGTACTCGCAGTTTATGCTGATTATTGGGAATATCGAAGAAGCGCGTAATTATATCAATAAAGCGCTCGAAATCGATCCGAATTATCCTAATATAATTGCACGCAATATTACTGTTTATTCAAGGGAAGGTAATTATGATAAAGTTCTTGAACAAAGAACAAAATTGTTTCGGATTGATAAAGATACTTTAAATTATACTTACCGTAAATTTATTGTATATCTCCAGCAAAATAAAATGAATGAAGCGGTTGAAGAGTATAAAAGGAATCTTTCACTTTATTTAAAGGCAATCAACTGGGACACTACTTTTTATTATCATGACATTGATACTAATACGATAGACAGCATTTATGCACAATCGGGAAAAGAGGGATTTTTAAGGTTGGTTATTAATATAGAGAAAGCAGCCGGTATGCCCCCGTTGCAAATGAGTCAGTTTTATGCGATGAACAACGAGAAGGATTCTGCGCTCACATGCCTGGAAAAAGCTTATGAAGACTCTCCGGGAAGCATTAGATATATAAAAGAAAATAAAGATTATAAAAAGTACCATGCTGAACCACGTTTTATCGAATTGCTCCGAAAAATGAACTTAACTGATGAGCAGATAAAAAAATCATTGTCAGCAAATTAATTTAATTATCCTTCCAATAATTTTACTCTATTCAACAAAATTAGATTTTCAAAATATAATCCATTATTTGCAGACATAATTAATAACCCGCAAACATGTTTACATGCAATACCACATGATTGATAGGTTTTGTTTGCTGAATTGCTGGAACTTGTGTTTGGATTAAATCAATTTCAATCCGTTTTGTTTAACTAAAAATTTTAATAAAATGAAGGCAAAAGTATTTTTATTCGTATGCTTTTTTATAGGCATTTCAACCATATCGGTTGATGCCCAGGACAAAGCAAACAAAGCCGATCAGGACTGGGTAGTTGGAACTTACTATTCACCTGTATTCTGCGATGGTGTGATGGTTGATTACCTGGAAGGAGGAACCATAATGGTACACTATGTTTTTCGTATGTTTAAAAACGGGAAATTACTGGCAAAAGAAATCGATCAGATAAAAGGTGAGGTTTTGAGCTCAAGTGGAGAAACATTCACTATTCGTGAGACCGATAAATACATTTATGAAGATAACTGGGTGTTAACATGGCACTATAACCTAATTGGCAATCAAGGTACACATTATACTGGTACACTTACGTACAATTACGGTACAGGGAAACTGACTATAGGAAATACCACATGTAATTAATCAACTCAATTAAAACTAAAGATTATGAAAACATTTAAATTTCTATTTGCCTTTTTTATCATTAGCTGTTTTTTTTCCAGTATGGTAAATGCTCAAGCAATTGTTGAAAAGGATAATGAAATTGTGTTGTATACATATGAGGGAGCATATCCTTCTTATGACCAACATCAGGTAATTACACCTGACGGCTCAGTTAATTATAGAGTAAGTTTCAAAGTATCTTTGGACGATCTTCTAATCATTCAAGCAATATTGTATGGAAATGTAATCTTCCCTAAAAACAGCTACAATAAAAAATGTAGAAAAAGTTTAAATTTA
>DAOPJR010000153.1:0-5624 GCA_035399765.1 Draconibacterium sp.
ACCATCATCTCAACCGCCGGCATAAACTCTTTCCCGGTTTGTGTAAGTGAATATTCTACGCGGGGTGGAATTTCCCGATACATTTTTCGCTTGATTAGTTTGTCTTCCTCCAATCTTTTTAAGGTACTCGAAAGCATCTTTTGTGAAATATCCGGAATGGCTGCATTTAACTCCTTGTATCGCATGATTCCGTTTCTGCTTAGCGTACTTAAAATTAGTAACGACCATTTATCACTCATTCGGTTGATCACATTTCGTATCGGGCAGGTTGGGTAAAGCGGATCTAAGGTTCGCATGTTTTCATTTTTCATAGCTTCAAAACTATGCAAAAATCTCTTATAGAGAGTAAAGTCAAAAACAGAAAGTTACCCCATGCAAAAAGATTAACTTTTTTCAATAAAATATAGAGGATTAAACAACTGATAATCTGCAATTCTAACTTTAAGGTATGGTAACGAACCCGTTTGCATAAATCAACCTGATCTCAGAACTTTGAATCATCATAATTAAATAAAAACATATAAGCATGAAAAATCTAATAGTTAAAAATTTAAACACATTGAAAGGTCAGCTAATCGACAGAGACGGAAATCAGTTTACTGTGAAAACCATTATCCCTGATGACGAAACTACCAAATGCAGGGCGAATTTCGTGGAACTCGAGCCTGGTAATTATGCTTATGGTTACCACTACCACGAAGCCAACGAGGAAGTTTTTTACATTATCAGCGGAACCGGAGTTGTTCGGACAATTAGTGGTGATGTTGCGGTAAAACCGGGCGATGTAATCGGGTTCCCAACAGGAGAAAAAGGAGCGCATGTCATTTCCAACAATTCCGAAACTGAAAAGCTTGTTTACATTGACTTTGGAACAACTGTTCTACCTGAAGTCGTTCATCTTCCTGATTTCAATAAAATAATGGTGATCGGAAAAGAGGTAAACGCAGTATACGACAAGCAATAACAAATCATTTCAAACACCATATTTATGAAATCTTTCAAACAGATGTTCCCTGCTCTTTTCCTTGTATTGTTCGTCTTTTCCGTGAAGGCACAACCAAATACGGAAATTGCCTACGGAAACAATCCCGATGCGGGGCAGTATGTACAAGCAGGCGATGCCAGACTTTATTACGAAGTGTATGGTAGTGGCGAAACCATTGTGTTGCTGCATGGCGGAATAATGGGATACATTGATGAAATGGCTGGATTTATTGAAAAACTGAAACCCAATTACCGTGTAATTGCCATGGCAACCCGGGGACACGGTAAATCGGAAATTGGAGCCGGACCAATCACCTACGAAATGAAAGCCAGTGATGTGATGTCTGTGGTAAATGCTGTTACCAATGAAAAAGTAACCATTATTGGTTTTAGCGATGGTGCGTATACCGGATACAAAGTGGCGAGTATGTTCCCCGATAGGGTGAAAAAACTAATTGCCATTGGTGCAGGAGAACAAATACCCGGGCTACGAAAGGTTGTGTTCTCGGGTGAAATGTTCAATCCGGACAATGAGATGTGGAAAGCGAAGAAGAAGTTAATGCCGGAACCTGAACGACTGACCGAATTATGGAAAAGCATGGAGATTTTTTACAACTCCATGGTGGCCAGCAAGGAATTGTTTATGTCGATAAAATGCCCGGTGCTGGTTATGGCCGGCGAACGCGATTTGAACGCTCCGTTACCAACTATAATAAACGCATACAACATGATTTCAAATAGCCAGCTGAGTATTATTCCAAAGGCCGGTCATGTGGTTTTCTTGGAAAATTTCCCGGCGGTGTGGGAAAGCATGCTTCCTTTTCTGAAAAATTGAATTAAATATTGAGTTATATCCAAAAATCATCAATCATTAAAATTTAAACAAAATGAAAATCTTAAAAGTAATCTTTATAGCATTGTCACTGATAGTTGTTTCAAACACGGCCATTCGGGCACAGGAAAAACCGGCCAACGAGGTCAACAAATTAATGGTACTCTGGACGAGCGACGACCCGATGGTAGCAGAACGTGTAGCACTGATGTACACCAGCGTAGCCAAACAATTCGGTCTCTTTGAAGAAGTTTCCGTAATTATCTGGGGACCTTCTCAGAAACTGGTAGCCGAGAATAAGGAAATTCAGGTCAAACTAAAAGACATGCAGGAGAAAGGCGTAAAACTTAATGCCTGTGTATCATGTGCAAACATGTACGGTGTGGCTGACCAGTTGAAAGCGCTGGGAATTAATGTGGATATTATGGGGGCACCGCTTACCAATGCTTTGAAGGCTGCAGATACAGCTGTTCTAACATTCTAATTTCTTCTGTACATTATTCCCTGTTAAAAATAGGGAATAATGATTTAGTTAGTTCGAAAATTGATAAGAAAGCAACTGTAACGACAAATTTATGTCAACAAAAAAATATCAAATTATCATAATCCTAACTTTTATCGCTGGCTTCAGTTTTGGTCAGGGATTTAAGCAACTTGACTTTAAGAAGCAAACTTTTGAGCTTCATAATGTAATTGGAGAAGTCATAAAGTTTCAAGGTAAAAAAGTATTAAAAATCGAGCGTGATTTAGATGCATTGCCTTTTGATGAAAAAAACCTGGAAGCCACGGTGGATGACAGCCATTATGCCCGTCTTATAGACTTAAATGATTTTGAAAATGGTACCATCGAGGTAAAAATGTATAGCCAATTACAAAATCCCGCTCCTTATCCGGGTATTGCAGGTTTTATTGGAGTTTATTTTAGAATTGCCGAAAACGATTCGGAATGGGAATCCATTTATGTTCGTCCCAAAGTTGGCAGAGCAAATAATCAAAGGTTTAGAAATCATGCGGTTCAATATTTTTCTTACCCCGATTTTAAATTTGACACTTTACGTAAGATAGCTCCTTTTGAGTATGAAGGCTCTGCTCCTGTGGCTTTGAACGAGTGGATTACGATGCGAATTGAAGTTAATGGAGAATCTGCAGAAATGTTTGTTAATGATTTAAAATATTCCTCGTTTGTGGTGAACAAAATGTTAGGTAAAACTAAAAAAGGATATGTTGGGCTTTATGTCGATGTAGGTACAATTGGCTATTTTAAAGATTTGAAAATAACCAAAAGAGCCTTAAAAGAAGTCAAGGATAATAGTGAAAAGATAAATGATATCTAAATTATCAATAGTGTCCGGGTAATTTTGAAAAGATTCCTCCCTATGGTTCGGAATGACAGCATTTATTTATTTCTCGGACACTATTGGCCTTTGTGTGGATATTGGCACTGAAGACTATTTTAAAGATTTAATGATGAAAAAAATTAATTACTATGAAAAAAGGATTCATTCTTTTTCTGCTTATGGTTTTCAGTAATTTAATCGTATATGCACAAAGCTCGGGCATTCAAAATCAAAGTGATACAGAAGCCATAAAACAAGTGCTCGAAGATTACAAAACTTCTATTAACCTGGCTGATACTACTTTAGCTTCCACTTTTTGGCTAACGACTCCCGAAGTCAGTTTTATTCATCCACGTGGCCACGAAAAGGGTTGGGAAGGAATAAAATCCGGCATTTATGAAATGTTCGGAAGTCGCTTTACAAAACGTGATTTAAAAAGTTACAACGAAACAATTCACGTTTACGGTGACATGGCGGTTGTCGAGTTTTACTGGATTTTCGATGCAACTTTTGGTGGTGAAAATCCGATGTCTGTGCAAACACGAGGCAGAGAAACCCAGGTGATGAAAAAATTTGGGAACGACTGGAAAATCGTTCACATTCATTATTCAGGAATGCCCGCTACCGGAGAGAGAGAAGGATTTTAAGCGATAACTTGTACTTTTCTCAAAACAGGTTTTTTGTTTTAAGGAATAAATCCATAATATTCAAGAAATCCGCGAACCGACGAAAGCACTTCTTCCCAATGTCTTTCCGGTTGAAGATAGCGGGAAGCCACTTTTACCAACTTACTATTCTGAATGTTTTCATGCAACTGAACAGCAAACTCGAATGGATGCATCGGATCTGAGTCACTTGCAATGATCAGAACAGGAATATCAATTTTGCGTAAGTCCTCCAAACTCTTAAAAGGGCTGTCTCCGCACATTCCATCCAGAACTTCAGCCGTGTGTTCTGATTGCTCCCTGTTTAACTCGCCCAAAACCGACTGCGCCGCCCCCGGAACATTCGCTGCCATTTTTTTATATTCGGGTGACTCCACAATTTGTTCTCCTTCGTTCTTCCTTAAAAGTGAAGCCAGATTTTGCAGAATATGCAGATTGTTTGGATTAGGCTGATCAAGCCAGGCGGGTCGAATCAAAACCAAAGCTTGAACTAACTCAGGATAGCGAATTGCCACATTCAGTGCAATGCCGGAGCCCATTGAAATTCCGCCATAAACGGCTTTTTCAATATTAAGCTGTTTCCCCAGACTTATCAAATCATCTGCATACTGGTTAAAGGAAATATTCGAAGCCTTATCAAAAGATGTCTTTCCATGTCCTCTCGAATCCATTGAAATCAGTTGTACGCATGGCAGGTCCTTTAATAAATCCTGCGCCTGCCCCAGGTTTCCTCCCAAACCATGCTGAAAAAACAAAGGGATTCCATTTCCTCTTGAAACATAATTAAAATCCATACCTAAATCCTATTAAGTTGTTCGTTTAGAAAGTTGTAACAAAACTCAGCCTCATCTTCTTCCAAGCCGTGTGTAATTAACGGTCCGTCAAAACCTGTTTGATTTATTTCTTTCAGAAAAAAACGGTAAGGCAAAATTCCCTTTCCGGCAGTTGCAAAACTTCCATCCGGGGTACGGTCTTTGGCATGCGCGATTTGAATGTGTTCAGCCAGCAAATCAAGCCCTTTCCCGATGATTAATTCAATTTCCTTTTGTGAAGCCTTTTCAAATAAGTTGGCAGGATCAAAAACAATCTTCAGGTGTTTGCTTTGCATTTCGTTTATAATCTGTTTTGCCTTTTCTGCAGAATTAATCACGTTAGCGAGTTCGGGTTCAATACCCAGATAAATTCCTTCATCTTCTGCTAAAGAAAGAGCACTTTCCATCGTCTCGGACAAAATTCTCCAGGCGGTTATCGAATTATTTTCCGGATGAAAACGCCACATATTTTCCGAATCGAAACTACCGGTGCAAAGAGTGATCATATCTGTTCCCATTTCTTTTGCATGATGGATTAGCAAGCCTAATCGCTCCAGTCCAAGTTCGCGTTGTTTTTTATCGGGATGAATCATGTTAAAAGTCCCGGATAAAGCAGACATCTGTAACCCGCATTCTGTCATTAATTGATGCACTTCCCTGGGCAAATTTTCTGGAATAAAATCCGGCATCGAAGACAAGCCTACACTGGCCATATTAAATTGCAAACAGGTATATCCGTGTTCTTTTACATTGTTCAGAACTTCATTCAAGGAAGGTCTGACAAATGTTTTGCTAAATATTCCGAGTTCCATTAAAATCCTCCGTTTGTTAACGTATCCAGATAAATATTTTCTCCGCTTCTGACCGAACGGTACATTGCCAGCATTCCTTTTACGGTATGAATTCCTTCGTTGATGGTAGTGCCAAATTGCGGCGTTCCATTTAAAATGGTATCTGCAAAACCTTCAAGCTGCCGGCGGTAGGTAAAACCATC
>DAOPJR010000154.1:0-5569 GCA_035399765.1 Draconibacterium sp.
GCGGTGCAAATATAGTATTAATTTTTATTTAGCTCCCTTTTTTCAGAAATTTTTGAAAAGAACTTAAACATGCCCGAATATGGTGTTTGTTAGTTACGTTTCTAATAACTATATTGCCGAAAATCGGACTTATGGCAAAAAACAAAGTACAATTTGAATATGTAATAAACTGCTCTCCAAAAGTGCTGTACAATCGTCTAAGTACAGCTTCCGGCCTCACTGAATGGTTTGCTGATGATGTTAGAGTTCGAGGGAAAAAATACACTTTTATCTGGGATGATAGTGAACAGGTTGCCGAAATGACTTTACAAAAAGAAAACCGGTTAGTTCGTTTTAACTGGCTGCATGAAGACGAAGAATCGTATTTTGAATTCAGGATTACACGTGATGAACTTACAGGTGATGTTTCATTGCTGATTACCGATTTTGTTGAAGAGGGTGAAGAAGATGAATCAAAAGGCTTGTGGGATACTCAAATAGCCGATTTAAAACATGTTCTGGGATCTGTCGCCTGAATACAAGAACAATGTTTGTGACCTTTTCTGCAGCTCTTCAGTTTTGTTAACTCTTTTTCCTTTCTCAATCCCTAAAATAACTTAGTTTTGTACACGTTTTTTATGGTAATTACAAGGAATGAAACGTTTGCATTCATATGTCATTAAGTCGTTTATTGGTCCATTTATTATGACCTTTTTTATTGTGCTTTTTATTCTGCTCATGCAGTTCTTATGGAGGTACATCGACGATTTGGTAGGGAAGGGTCTCGAATTTAATATATTGGCCGAAATGATGTTCTATGCATCATTTGGCTTATTACCGCTGGCTTTTCCTCTGGCAATGTTGCTGGCGTCTATCATGACATTCGGTTCTTTGGGCGAAAATTATGAACTGGTTGCGATGAAAGCATCCGGGATATCTTTATTCCGAATCATGCGGCCTTTAATAATAATTTCCATTATTATTACCACCATCGCTTTTTACTTCTCAAATAATATTGTTCCTAAAACCAATGTTCGATTTTATACTCTTTTATATAGCATAAGGCAGCAGAAACCTGAGCTGGTCCTTCAACCAGGAATATTTACGAACGAAATAGACGGTTACAGCATTAAAGTTGGAAACAAGGATAACAAAACGAAAATGCTTTACGATTTGTTGATTTATGATCATACATCAGGTAAACCAAACGAAAGCGTTACGGTAGCCGATTCGGGTTTATTGCGTATTACCGATGATAAGAAATACATGGTGCTGACCTTATTTGACGGTATCAATTATCAGGAGCAAAAACCGGAAACAAGAGAAGATAAAGAAAAGTATCCGTACCAGAGAAATAGCTTTAAGGAGCAAACTATTCGGGTCAAAACAAGAGGATTTGATTTTAACCGACGGGATGAGAGTATTTTCAGGAATCAATCCAGAGTACTAAACCTGACTGAGCTTAACTATGTTGAAGATTCTTTGCGTGGAGATTATTATACCCGGCTTAAAAAATACGTTTCGCAGGTAAATTTGAATCCCGTTTTAACCGCTCAGTTGTATAATTTCATGACACCGGAAGACTCCTTAAAAAGAGAACTGCCTAAACCGGATAGTATTTTTGATTTCGATACGTATTTCTCAGGACTTGATAAGTGGGTGCAGGCTAACATTGCCGAACTGGGTCTAACGAGTGCACGAACGATTGTGCAGAATTTGAATATGTTTCAAAACCAGTTGTATGCGCATAAAGTAAATCTGAACAGGTATGAAATGGAGGTGCATCGCAAGTTCTCATTATCCATTGCTGTTTTAATCTTTTTCTTTATCGGGGCTCCATTGGGGGCGATTATCCGAAAAGGTGGACTGGGAATGCCTGTAATTGTTTCCATTCTGTTGTTCATCTTTTACTATATTATATCGATGAGTGGAGAGAAATCAGCTCGCGAAGATGTTTGGTCAGTGATTAATGGCATGTGGCTTTCAAGTTATATTTTTCTTCCGGTTGGAGTTTGGCTAACCTACAAGGCTGCTACCGATTCATCGATTATGTCAGCCGAAACTTACACTAGATTTTTTAGCCGAATAGGACTAGGCAGGTTTTTCAAAAAGGAGAAATCTAAAAAGTAAGTTTAAAGATGAGAATTTTACAGGTTACCAATAAAGTGCCATATCCGGCCAAAGATGGAGGTGCAATTGCCTGTATGAATCTGAGTAAAGGCTTCTCCCAACTAGGACACCAGGTTACCATTTTATCCATGAATACGAAGAAACATCACGTAAACATGGAAGACATACCGGAGTCGGTAAGCAATATGGCAGAATTTCGTCTGGTAGAGGTGCCGGCACGAATTACTGTTTTGCAGGCATTACTAAATCTTGTTTTTTCAAAAAAACCATATAACGCGGTACGTTTTATCAGCGATCATTTCTCGAAAGCTTTACAGAAATTACTGGATGAAAATGAGTTTGATGTAATTCAATTGGAAGGTTTGTATTTGTGTCCCTACATTCCGGTAATAAGGAACAAGACGAATGCACTAATTGCTTACAGGGCACACAATATTGAATACGAGATATGGCAGCGAACCATGCAAATCTCAACCGGTGCAAAACGTCTTTATCTGAAGAATCTTTCGAGGCGCATTTCAAGGTTTGAAAAAGCCATGTTAAACAGGTACGATGTTTTGGTGCCAATTACTTCAAGAGATGAAGCCATTTTGAATAGCTTAGGAAATAATAAACCTACACATGTTTCTCAGACCGGTATTGATTCGTCGGTTATCATTCCATATGCAAAAAATCTGGAGCATCCCACACTGTTTCATCTTGGTTCGATGGAATGGGCTCCAAACCAGGAAGGATTAATCTGGTTTGTAAATAAATGCTGGCCCTTAATTCATGAGAAGTATCCGGAGTTGAAATTTTATGTAGCCGGAAGAAATGCTCCGCATTGGTTACAGAAAAAAATGGAACTACCTAATATTGAGTTTGTAGGAGAGGTTGAAAATGCCTATGAATTTATGAACTCAAAATCGGTTATGATTGTGCCACTTTTCTCTGGAAGTGGAATGCGGGTAAAGATTATTGAAGGCATGGCACTGGGAAAGAGCATTGTTACCACCCCAATTGGTGCTGAAGGGATTCATGTGATTCATAAAAAACATTTGCTGATTGCAGAGAATGAGAATGATTTTGTGCAGGCAGTTTCCAGCTTAATTGATGATCCCGAATTATTTACAGAAACAGGCAAAAACGCAATCGAGTTTATACACGAAAATTTTGATAACTTAGCAACAGCAGGCAAACTCATTGATTTTTATCAACAATACATCTGATAATGCTGGCCACACCGTTTTGGATTTTCTTGATTATAGTTATCTACACTTTTGTGGGATATGCATTTTTATTGTGGATTTTTGTTTGGGTTAAAAAACTGTTTCACAAGAGTGAAGAAAAAGATCAGACAAATGAGAATCTTCCTGATGTTTGTTTACTGGTGGCTGCATATAACGAAGTTTCTTATGTTGATGATAAGATAGCGAATTCGTTTCAGCTTGACTACCCCGCAGATAAAATTCAGTATTTATGGATATCGGACGGATCAGACGATGGTACTAATAAAAAATTAGAAAAGTATTCCGGTATTCAAGTCGAATTTTTGCCAGAACGAAAAGGAAAAGTAAATGCCATTAATACCGGGATGAAACTGGTCAAAAGTGACATTGTTATTTTCTCTGATTGCAATACGATGCTAGGGCAGGGTACTATTATGGAGTTCGTGCGGAAATTTCGAAATCCTAAGGTTGGATGTGTTGCCGGGGAAAAGCGAATCGTTCAAAAAGAAAATGATAATGCAACAAATACAGGTGAAAGTTTGTATTGGCGTTTTGAGTCATGGATAAAAAAAATGGATGCAGAGTTTAATTCCGCCATTGGTGCAGATGGTGGGGTGTTTGCTATTCGCCGAGAGCTTTTTGAAGAGGTAGGAAGAAATATTGTTTTAGATGATTTTGTAATCTCTTTAAAGATTGCTCAAAAAGGATATAAAATTGATTATGCACCAAATGCGTATGCCGTTGAAACTGCATCAGCAAATATAAAGGAGGAATTAAAAAGAAAAGTACGGATAGCTGCCGGAGCCATTCAAACCATGCGTATGCTGCCTGATTTATTAAATCCTTTTCGGTATGGTTGGTTGAGTTTTCAGTATTTCTCGCATAAAGTTTTACGATGGATTTTTGCACCGTTTGCACTGATCGGTGTGTTCTTCACAAATCTCATACTGGTAGTGAACGGTAATGATATTTTGTCACGATTTTACGGGACATTTTTCCTGTTCCAGTTGATCATGTATTTTTTTGCTGTTGTTGGTTGGCTGCTTCGATCTCATGAAACCAGGTACAAATGGCTCTTTGTTCCCTATTATTTTGTTATGATGAACTTTGCATCTGTTTTGGGGATATTTCGTTTTTTTAACGGGAAACAGTCGGTGAAATGGGAGAAAGCAAAGCGGGCATGAACTATTTCTGAAGTCCTTTAAGAAAGTGTTTTTCAATCAGGTCGCAGCGTTTAATTGATTTACGAATCCATTGCAATTTAATGGTATCTTTTTCGTCGTCACTGAGTTGCCAATTGATATTGGGATTCTGATGCATCTTGAGTGTTAAATGGTGGAGGATGATAGCTGCTGAAACGGAGATATTAAAGCTTTCGGTAAAACCGTGCATGGGAATCCTGATAAATTCATTTGCTTCTTTTCTAACTGTTTCTGAAATTCCAGGTCTTTCCGAACCAAAAAATAGGGCGACTTTTCCTTTGGATAAATCGAAATCTTCGAGGTCCTGATCATTAATATGCGGACTGGTTGCTACAATGCGGTAATTCTGTTCTTTCAGATGTTGAATGACCTCAAGAGTATTATTTAATCCTGAGTTGTATTTTTTCAGGTTGAGCCATTTCGACGAACCCATTGCAATGTCGCGGTTAACGCTAAAACTCGTTTGGTTTTCTATGGCATGTATGTCCTGAATTCCAAAACAATCACAGGTACGTAAAACAGCACTGGCATTTTGGGCTTTGTCAGTGTCTTCAAGTACCACTGTGAGGTATCGTGTTCTCATGTTGAGAACCTGGTCGTAAAGCTGCAAACGGTTTGGGGTAAGGTAATTTGATAAATGATGAAGTAATTTTTTTTCAGTTTCGTTCATTAGTTCGGTTTTGATGAATAAAAAAGGGAAGCGAACAGCCTCCCTTTTCAATTTCTTTTCAATGTATCGTTATGATACTGCGTCTGCTAATTCAGCACCAGCTTTAAATTTAACAACTTTTTTAGCGGGGATACTAATTTCTTTACCAGTTTGTGGATTTCTTCCGGTTCTGGCACCACGTTCAGAGATAGCGAATGAACCGAATCCGATAAGAGCTACTCTGTCACCGCCTTTTAAAGCGCCTGTAGTTGCTTCAACAAATGCGTCCAAAGCTTTTTTAGCATCAGCTTTGCTTAGGCCAGCTTTGTCGGCCATAGCGTCGATTAATTGTGCTTTATTCATAAGGCAAAATTTAAAATAATTAATTAAGTGATTGAAAT
>DAOPJR010000155.1:0-5313 GCA_035399765.1 Draconibacterium sp.
GCCAGCCCTGCAGCATTCAGGTAATCACTTACAATTCGCGTCGAAACCAGTTCCCCGTAACAAATAATCTGGTCGTATTCAAAATTATAGTCGTATGAAGGACGGGTTTTCAGTTTATGTTCCAGTTCGGTAAACAATTCGTAAACACCCTGCGGCATTCCTTTTTCACCAAATAAACCTTCAATTATTTCGATATGATAATCTTTGAAACTTTTCAGAATCTCCCACTTTTGGATATCCTGATCATAGAATGCTTTAACCAGTGTTTCAAGCAGGTTGGTGCTGTTTCCCATGGCAGAAATAACCACGGCCAGATTGCCGGTTTCGCGGGCTAGAATCTGATGTACATTTTTTACTGCGGCAGCATCTTTAACCGATGCGCCTCCAAATTTGAATACCTTCATGTTGATTATGATCATGGTCCTGTGCTTGTTTGCCAGGACAGTTTAACAAATCACAAAACTATATTATTAAGGTGATTTAAAAGCAATGATTAAACATGAATTTCGAGCTGAAACTATTATTTTAGGAGTTTCCAATTAAATCTGTAAAAATGAATATTTCTTCAACAACCAAATTAAATAACGGAGTAGAAATGCCCTGGCTGGGCTTGGGTGTTTTTCTCTCAGAGGAAGGATCAGAAGTGGAAAATGCAGTTAAAACTGCATTGGCAAACGGCTATCGCCACATTGACACCGCAGCGATTTACCGAAATGAACGTGGTGTTGGAAAAGCAATAAAAGAAAGCGGAATCCCGCGCAATGAGGTTTTTCTTACTTCAAAAGTATGGAACACAGATCAAGGCTACCGGAGCACGTTAAATGCTTTTAACGAAAGCCTAGATAAACTCCAGACAGACTATCTTGACCTTTACCTCATCCACTGGCCCAAAGGAGCCAAATCGGTGGATACATGGAAAGCCCTGGAAGAACTTTATGAAGCAGGCAGGGTGCGTGCCATTGGTGTGAGTAACTTTCTTGTTCATCATCTCGAAGATTTTCTTCCGCATTGCAAAGTAGTACCCGCTGTTAACCAGGTGGAATTTCATCCGGAATTAATTCAACCTGAGTTACTGAAATACTGCCAGCAGAAAGGCATCCAGCCAGAAGCGTGGTCTCCGATCATGAAAGGCAGGGTTAACGATATTCCAGTAATACAGGGAATAGCCGCCAAATATGGGAAAACACCCGTACACGTTGTACTCCGTTGGGACATTCAAAAAGGAGTGGTAACCATTCCGAAATCAGTAAAAGCTAAACGAATTATTTCAAATGCCGACATTTTTGATTTTGAGTTGACACCGGAAGAAATGTCCCAAATAGATGCTTTGGATAAAAATAAACGAATTGGCCCCCATCCGGATCATATCAGTTTTTAATGAAAGATGCTGAACTCGAATCAGGGTCTGTTACCAAAATAAGAACCAAATTAATTTTTATATAAGATATTTATATTCTCATGAAAAAACTGCTCACTATTATTTTAGTTACCAGCGTATTTGGCGCCTTTGCACAAATCGAAAAAAATAACAAGAGTCCGCTTACCATTGAGCAGATCATGCAGGATGAATCACAGTGGATTGGCACCTCTCCTTCCGGAATTTCATGGAGTGAGTCAGGTACTAAAATCTATTTTGACTGGAATCCCGATCGTGATACACTTTCATCTTTATACGCGTATTCGCTTGACACAAAAAAGATCGAAAAAGTTTCTTTGGCAGAAAAGCAATCCCTGCCCGGCCGTTTTGCTGATTACAATAACGATCATACCAAAAAGGTTTTTATCCGCAACGGAAATATTGTTCTTCAAGACCTGAAAAAAGGAACAGAAAAGCAACTTACTGACTGGCTGGACCGTGTATCATCCCCGGAGTTTGTACTGAACGATTCTCAGGTTGCCTTCACCAAAAACAATAACCTGTTCACAATCAATCCGGAAAACGGGCTGATTAAACAAATCACAAATTTTGTTCAGGGAGAAGATCGCGCTGAACCCCGAAAAAGCGAACAGGATAAGTGGCTCGAACAACAACAGAAAGACCTCTTTCTGGTTTTAAACGAACGCGAAGCTGAAAACAAGGCAGAAGAAAATCAACGCAAAGCAGAAGAAGTAACGGAACCACTGAAGATATACACAGGTAAAAGCCGTGTTTCACAACTATCGTTAAGCCCGGACGGAAATTTTGTAATTTATTCACTTATGGATCGGGCTGCAAATGCCAAATCCACTATTGTTCCACACTTCGTTACTGAATCGGGGTATACTGAAGACCAGGAAACGCGTACAAAAGTAGGAAGTCCGCAAGGCAGCGCCGAAATGGGGATCTTCGATATTAAAAACAACAAAACAGTAAAGATTAAAACCAAGGAAATACCGGGATTAAAAGATCTGCCCGCCTACCTGAAAGATTATCCCGAACACATGCCAAAAGACAGTTCCGAAATGAAAGACCGTGATATCAACATTGTAGGGCCACTATGGAACGAAAACGAAAGCCTCGCAGTAGTTGTAGCACTTTCAACAGATAATAAAGATCGTTGGATTTTGTTACTTGACCCGGCCACAGGTGAACTGGATTTACTGGATCGCCAAAGAGATGAGGCCTGGATCGGCGGCCCGGGAATCGATGGTTGGGGATTTTCAGGAGGAAGCATGGGCTGGATGCCTGACGGGAAATCCGTATGGTTTCACTCCGAAATTTCAGGATACTCACATTTGTATGCCGTAGACATTTACACAAAAAAGAAAACTACTCTCACCAGCGGTAAATTCGAGGTTTCGGATGCCTTTATTTCAAAAGACAAAAAGTACTTCTACTTCACTGCCAACAAAGTACATCCCGGGGTAACACATTTTTACCGCATGCCGGTTTGGGGTGGCGAAATGACGCAGATCACTTCAATGGAAGGTGGCAACGAAGTAACGCTTTCGCCAGACGAAAAATACCTGGCTATAAGATACTCAACAGGAAACCATCCGTGGGAGTTGTACCTGCAAGCCAATAAAGCAGGTGCAGAAGCAACTAATTTAACCCATTCCACTACCAAAGAATTTGATGCATATCCTTGGCGAATGCCTGAATACATCACCTTCAATGCTATAGATGGAAACAAAGTGCATGCCCGTCTGTATCGACCCGAAAATCCAACCAAACAGGGATCCGCAGTGGTTTTTGTGCACGGGGCCGGTTACCTGCAAAATGCCCATAAATGGTGGAGCGACTACTATCACGAATACCAGTTCCATAATTTTCTTGTGGATAATGGTTACACGGTTCTCGATATCGACTACCACGGAAGTGCCGGTTACGGCCGCGACTGGCGAACCGGTATTTACCGTCACATGGGAGTACTTGATCTTTCTGATCAGGTAGACGGCGCCAAAATGCTCGTAAATAAATACGATGTTTCACCAAATAAAATAGGGATTTACGGAGGTTCGTACGGAGGTTTCATCACATTAATGGCGATGTTTACAGAACCGGGAATATTTGCCGCCGGGGCTAGCTTGCGTTCGGTTACCGACTGGGCACATTACAACCACGGATACACTGCTAACATCCTGAATACGCCGGCTGAAGACAGCATTGCCTATGTAAAAAGTTCGCCTATCTATTTTGCTGAAGGCCTTGAAGGTGCCCTGCTAATGTGCCATGGAATGGTAGACGACAACGTACATTTTCAGGACATTGTACGGCTTACCCAACGCCTCATCGAACTTGGCAAGGAAAACTGGGAACTTGCTGTTTACCCGGTGGAAAGACACGGTTTTGTGGAACCCAGCAGCTGGACGGATGAATACAAACGCATTTATAAGTTGTTTGAAGATAATTTGAAAAAATAGTTTTAGTTAGCCTAAAGATTTGGACTTTAGGTTTATCCTTTAAAAGAACCGTTCTGTAATTATGTGTACAGTACGGTTTTTTCTTTAAAAGAAAAAAGAAGAACTAAAATTTTCCTTTAACATTCTTACCGGAAAATTTGCAGAAAATAAAATTTATCTCATACTTTGTATTTCAAAGTACTTTTCAATGAAACGAGCATCAAGAATTATTTTCCCCATGAGGCGAATATAATCAGGTGCGAGTTACATACTATACCATTTAAAATAGACGATTTAATAGTATGAAAGAGAAATACATCGAAGATCTGAAAGAGATCAAAGAAATGATGAACCGTTCTTCGCGGTTTCTTTCCTTAAGTGGAATTTCCGGAGTAACTGCCGGAATAATTGCGTTAGCTGGCGCTTACCTGGCACATCGAATGGTATTCAGCCAAAGCAACCTTCTTTCTTTCAACAGCGTGGAATTGTCGGGTGAACAATTTATTAACCTGCTGGTAATCGCTCTTGCTACCATGATCGTAAGTATCGGGCTGGTTATTTTTCTAACCACACAGGAAACAAAGAAACGGAGGCAAAAAATTTGGGATCATCAAACCAAACGAATTCTTATAAACTTATTCATTCCGCTGGTAACAGGAGGTATTGTTTGCCTGAGTTTTCTATTCAAAGGTTTTGTAGGAGTTACGATGCCCCTCACCCTTATTTTTTACGGACTGGCCTTGTTGAACGTAAGCAAATATACAGTAAATGAAATACGAAGTCTTGGACTGATTGAAATTGTACTGGGACTGGTTTCCCTTCAATTCATTGCATATGGATTGTGGTTCTGGGCGGCAGGTTTTGGTCTTTTTCACATTGTTTATGGTTTTATTGTCAAATTGAAATATAAGTCGTGAAGGAACTTCTGAACGAATTAGATAAAGCATTTGAAAACCGGGTGAGGTTGGGTATCATGTCGGCGCTGGTAGTTAATGACTTTTTAGACTTTAATGCCTTAAAAGAGCTACTTGGTGTTACCGACGGGAACTTAGCCAGTCATCTTAAAAACCTGGAGAAAAGTGCTTACATCAATTTTGAAAAGGAATTTGTAGATCGAAAACCGAACACAAAATATTATGCAACCGACATCGGCAAGGAAGCTTTCAGGAAGCACATTAATGCTATTGAACAATTATTAAAATAACCACCGGATGAGCCATTCTTTTTCCATGAGCATGTTATTAAATTGGGCACTTATGCTTATGTTTGTTGTCATTGGCGTGCTTAACATACTAAAGGTTGATGTTTTAACCGGGGTTGCTTACCTGCTTCTTTCTATCATTTATTTTCCTTCTTTCGATAATTCATTTCGTAAATACCTGGGTTTTACAATTCCTTATCTCATAAAAATTATCCTTGCATTTCTCGTCATTTGGGGCAGCCTGGCGGTTGGAGACCTTGCAAAAAATATATGGACTATAAACTAATTTT
>DAOPJR010000156.1:0-5186 GCA_035399765.1 Draconibacterium sp.
AGTTCAGAATCTTTGGGCAACAATAAGCTTAATCCGCTTGCTGCAATCAACGCAAGAAGAATAGTTAGCCATATGTTGGGTACCTTTTTCATCTAAAACTGAAAATAAATAAATTCGCTCCCCTTTCCTCGTAAAAAGATGATCATAACAATTAATAAGGCATAAAAAACCATGGATGCAGCAGGACGTTTGGTCCAATCTATTTCCAATCGCCATGCAACTTGCAGCTCTCTTAAAATGATTATTGCAAGGAAGAATGAAATATTCAAACCCCAATCCAGATTAAAAGGACCTTTGAATGCAAACATGATCTGAATAATCTCGATAGCCTGATTAAAGTTGTCAGCTCTGAAGAACACCCATGCCAACAAAACCAGCACACTTACTGTTAACCAGGCAAAGAATTTAAAAGCTATTGTTTCTTTCAACGATTTGGGCCAGTGAATAAACCGTTCAGCAGAAACAAAAAATGCGTGTATTGCTCCCCATACTACAAAGGTCCACGCCGCACCGTGCCATAATCCTGAAATCAGCATTGTAATCCACAAAAACACATGCGATTTGACTTTTCCTTTTCGGTTTCCACCCAGCGGGACGTACAAGTAATCCCGAAACCATGTGGATAATGAAATATGCCAGCGTGTCCAAAACTCCCGGAATGAAGTAGAAATGTACGGGTGCCGGAAATTATCAGGGAAATCGTAGCCCATCCATTTAGCCAGTCCACGCGCAATGTCGCTGTAGCCGGCAAAGTCACAATATATCTGAAAAGCAAAAGTGATCATCACCCCCCACCAATAAACAGATGATGAATTTAAATCCGGTGAACTGAAAGCTTTCACCACGTATGGCGCCAGGTTATCGGCAATCACCATCTTTTTAAAGTAACCATGTACAATTAATTGAAAGCCCAACCACTTTTCAGCATTCGAAACAGAAGGAATCTTTAGAAGCTGAGGTAACATGTTTTTGGCACGAACAATCGGACCGGCAACCAATTGAGGAAACATAGACAAATAAGCAAAAAACTGGATGATGTTCCGTGTTGGTTTTACCTCCTTCCTGTACACATCAATCGTGTAACTCATGCTCTGGAAAGTATAAAAACTAATTCCTACGGGAGTAACCAGAAAGAATTCAGGAATGTGTGCCGAAACGGACAGATTTCCGGTCAGATTAAAAAGCCGGTCTATATTTTCGGCAATAAATCCGGAATATTTGAAAACTGACAACGAAGCGACATTGGCAAAGACCGAAAGAATTAAGAAAAGTTTTTTTCGGCCCGGATGTTTTTCCATCTCCAGGGCAGCAAAATAGTCAACCAAACCACTGAAGATGATCAGGAATAAAAAACGCCAGTCCCACCAACCATAAAAGAAAAACGAAGCAATGCACAACCAGATTAAACGCCCTTTAACCCTTTTCCAGACAAGTTGAAATATGCCAAAGAAAATGATTGCAAAAACAACAAATGTCAGTGAGTTAAAAAGCATGTTCTTCTATTTCTGCCTGAAATAAATCTGGATCGGTACGCCGGTGAAATTGAAATTGTCGCGCAACTGGTTTTCAATGTAACGACGGTACGGTTCTTTAATATATTGCGGCAGGTTTGCGAACAATGCAAAAGTGGGTGTTGGCGATGGCAGCTGTGTACAATATTTAATTTTAATGAATTTACCTTTTACTGCCGGAGGGCCATAGTTTTCAATGGCTTCCAACAGCACCTCATTCAGCTCCGAAGTTTTAATACGCTGTTTGCGGTTTTCGTAGACTTCAACAGCTGTTTCAAGTGCCTTGTGGACACGTTGCTTGGTTAATGCTGAAATAAAAATGATCGGGACATCGGTAAACGGGGCCAGTCGGTCTTTAATTTCTTCCGTCATTTTTTTGGTTGAATGTGTATCCTTTTCAATCAGGTCCCACTTGTTCACCAGGATTACTACACCCTTTTTATTGCGAACAATCAGGTTAAAAATATTTACATCCTGGGCTTCCACGCCCCGTGTTGCATCAATCATCAGCAAACAAACATCCGAGTTTTCAATAGTACGCACAGAGCGTAGTACCGAATAAAATTCAAGGTCTTCGTGAACTTTTCCTTTTTTACGCAACCCTGCGGTATCCACAATCATAAAATCGTGCCCGAATTTGTTGTAGCGTGTGTGAATCGAATCACGGGTTGTACCAGCTACATCAGTTACAATGTTTCTGTTCTCTCCAATCAAGGCATTAATAAATGACGATTTACCAACATTTGGCCTTCCAACCACGGAAATATAAGGCAATTCGTGTTCCTCATCCACGCCTTCGGTTACAGGTAATTTAGCAACTACTACATCCAGCAGGTCGCCGGTTCCGCTACCTGTCATTGAGGAAATACAGAACAACTCGCCCAGACCCAGTGAATAAAACTCCTGGGCATCCAGAATACGATTATTATTATCTACTTTATTTACAGCGAGAACAATCTCCTTTTTGCTGCGTCGCAGAATTTGTGCGATAGCATCATCAAGATCAGTAATTCCGGCTTCCACATCCACAAGGAAAAGGATTACATCAGCTTCGTCAATCGCCAGGTGTACCTGTTTGTTGATTTCTGCTTCGAAAACATCGTCCGAGTTCACTACGTAACCACCGGTATCAATCACCGAAAATTCCACTCCGTTCCACTGCCCTTTTCCATAATTACGGTCGCGGGTTACACCTGCGGTCTCGTCTACAATGGCTTTACGCTGTTCTATTAACCTGTTAAACAATGTTGATTTTCCAACGTTTGGTCTTCCTACTATTGCTACTATTTTACTGCTCATATCTTTCTTCTATAATTAAGGGCTAAAGCCCGGCCTCATTTAGGATTGCTACATCCCAGGCTTAAAAGCCGGGGTTAGTTAATCTATCCCATAAAATTCTCACTACTCGGTACTACAAATTAATACGCGTCGTAACCAAATTTCTTCAGCTGTTTATCTTTCTCACGCCAGTCTTTGGCCACTTTTACATATATCTGAAGGAATATCTTTTTACTGAAAAATTCTTCAGCATCAGTTCGGGCTTCCGAACCTACTTTCTTTAACATTCTCCCCTGATGACCAATAATAATCCCTTTCTGGCTTTCACGCGAAACATGTATCACAGCACGTATATTTATCAGCTTCTCCTCTTCCTTGAATTCTTCCACTTCTACTTCTACTGAATACGGAATCTCCTTTTCGTAGTTAAGCAATATCTTTTCGCGCAGAATTTCCTGCATAAAGAAACGTTCGTTACGATCGGTGAGTTCGTCTTGCGGAAAAAATGGCGGACTTTCAGGCAACAGCTCCAGAATCCGGTCGAAAATGGGTTCGATATTAAATTTCTCCAGCGCGGATATCGGAAAAACATTGGCCCCCGGAAAAACATTGCTCCAGTAATCGTATAATTTCAGAACTTCTTCCTGGTTCGAAAGATCGATCTTGTTAATCAGCACGATCACCGGCATATTTGATTTTCGGATTTTTTCGATGTATTCGGGATTTTTATCCGCCTTTTCTTTCACATCCGTTACAAACAAAATCACATCAGCATCAATAAGTGCTGAATCCACGAACTTCATCATGGTTTCCTGTAATTTGTAGCTGGGTTTTAAAATACCCGGAGTGTCGGAATATACAATCTGGAAATCATTGCCACTCACAATTCCTTTGATGCGGTGGCGGGTTGTTTGCATTTTCTGGGTGATGATGGAGAGTTTTTCTCCGACGAGTGCGTTCATGATCGTTGACTTACCTACATTCGGATTGCCAACAATGTTCACAAAGCCTGCTTTATGTGCCATATTTCAAATTTTAGGTGATCCTTCCTTTTCAGGAATTCTAATTCAATTCGTTAAAAATCAGCGCAAAGATAACAGAATCATTCAATGTTTTTTACTGGAGAGAAAATTACCGTTGCTTTTTAATGTAATCCATCACTTCCATGAAAGTTCCCGTATAAATTTCATTCTCGTGTTCTTTCACAAATTCGAGTAATTTATGATGCTCTTCGGCCCCAACATTTAAATAACCACCTCCAACACTGTGAAACATGAAAATGGCAATAGTTCCTTTCGAGAGGGCTTCGTTTACATAAGCGATTAATTCATCAGCAGTAGGACTGTCGACACCCCAACTCGGAGTTTTCCAGACATTGTAACCACTCATGTTTTCAGGAACCGGCCCATCTAAACGCGCTGCTTCAAATAGTTGCGTAATTTCATCTGAGAAATCAAAATCGCCTGCAAAACAATCTCCGCAGGTGTACGCAAAAGTCCTTTTCTCTTTTCCGTCGACAGCTTTTAAAAGTGTATTCTCCAAATTGAGTTCAGAAATAATTTGGTCTTTGGTATAAGATCTTAAATCGTATTCTGGTTTCACCCAATCCCTACCTGTTCCATCGCACGGATGAAACAAAGTGTGATTCCCCAATTCATGACCATTCCTGACAATAGCGCGCCAGTCTTCCATACGCATATTTAAACTTGGTGAATTACCTGTACAAAAGAATGTTCCTTTCAAACCGAACTCATCCAGTTGAGGTACGGCAACATCCAGATGACAGTCTAATCCGTCGTCGTAAGTAAAAACAACCGCAGCTTTCTTCCCGTCAGGCCACTTAAACTGAGCCATAGAAATTTGGGCAAGCAACAGCATAACCAAAATTGTAATTCCTAAATGTTTCATAACCTGTTAATTCAAATCCTCAATTAATTCGGTACTTAAGACACCCGTTGCAATCTCCCGAACTTCACCAGTCATGCGGATTTCCCAATCCTCGTCAATTTCAATTTTCAGATTACCGCCAGGCATTTTTATGGTAAGGTTACGATCAGTTAACCCACGTTTTACGACCGTTGCAGCCACCGCACATGATGAACTTCCGGATGCCAGTGTCCAGCCTGCTCCGCGCTCCCAGATCATCACTTCCACTTCATTACGCGAAACCACTTTGGCAAACTGCACATTAATCCGGTTTGGAAACATAGGGTGATTTTCGATATCTGAACCGTAACGTTTTATTTCAGTTTCATCCAGTTCATCTTTTAAAATCACACAATGCGGATTTCCAACCGACACACAGTTGATTTCGTAGGCTTGATCAAACAAATGAAGGGTTTCTCCAATGCATTCTTCTTCATTACACAATACTGGGATTTTTGCAGATTTAAAAAT
>DAOPJR010000157.1:0-4325 GCA_035399765.1 Draconibacterium sp.
ATTTGGTAAAGCCGCAAAGTGCAACGAAATTCTTAATAATCTCCGGGTTATTGATCTCGGGATGAAATTGTGAGGTGTAAATTGGTTTCTGTTTGTGTTTCATCAATTGTACTTTGCATATGGATGAAGTTGCCAGTAAATCAAAATGCTCGGGTAAAGTAATAGAATCATTGTGCATTTGACGAGCTAAAAAATGATCAACGGGATAATTTAGCAGGGAATCTTCTTTCAGAATTTGAATTTTAACATCACCTGATTCAGGTTCTATGCTTTTTAGAATCTCAGAGCCATATAAAAAGCCTGTTATGTGATGCCCGGCACAGATTCCAAAAACCGGTACTTCACAGTTCTTAATCCATCTGAAAAATGGCGCGTGATGCTCTACAATGTCATCTCCCTGTGGCGATCCACTCATAATTATTCCGTCATATTCTGAGTAATCAATGGATGGGGAATACTCGTAATCAACAACTGTAGAATGTGCCTGGCACGAAGAAACTATTCTTACAAGTGGATTTGTAAACTCAGAGATTCCGGCTACTGCATTGTTTATAATTAGAATTCGGGTCACTAGCTGTTCATTTTATCCAGAGTTTGAATGGTCGCTATTCTACCAATTTCAACCAGTTCTTTTGTTTTATAAAAATCGTAGGTGCCGCACGAAGTCCGCGAAATATTAATCAGGATATCGGGATTCCCTTTTTCAATCGCATAATTTGCGAGAGTTAGCATACCGGTAGTAATAGCACTGTCAATTACCGACATAAAACCAAGGCTCTCTGTCTTTTCCTTGGAATGATTACGGAGTAAATGCTCATTAAAATTTTTGAGCCATTTCTTATAACGAGATTCCTGTTCCTTTTCTTCTTCTTTATTCAACGCCAGTTTAACCGGAGGAATATCGGCATTTACATAAACTACTACCAAAATATCTCCTTTAGTACGTTTCAGGTTTGTAATGGGCACATTGTTCATTACTCCTCCATCCACCAAGATAGCGCCATTTTTCTTTACAGGCGTGAATACAGTGGGGATAGCAATAGATGCGCGGATGGCATCGTACAGGCTTCCATTGGTAAAAACAACTTCCTCGTGTTTGACAATATCCACAGCAGTAGCCGAATAAGGAATTGGCAGATCCTCAATATTAATGTCAGGAATGAATTCTTTCATCCTGTTCAGCACCTTTTCTCCCTTAATCAATCCTCCCCGACCAAGAGTAAGGTCCAGCAGTTTCAGTACTTCAATCTGGTCGAGTCCGATAGCCCAATTTTTAAATTCTTCGAGTTTTCCTTGGGCATACACTCCACCAATAAGCGATCCCATCGAAGTTCCTGCAATCGATGTTATTTTGTAACCTCTTTTCAGAAGTTCTTCAATCACACCGATGTGCGCCATTCCACGGGCGCCCCCGCCCGATAATACCAGAGCAATGTTTGTACTCATAATTTGTATTTATGAATGATAAATTTACAAGAATGAACAGACAAATAAAACCTAAAATATACACATCTGAAACAATATAAATTATTATAAATGTTTAGTTATCTTCGAACCGAAAATTGATTAGTGAAAACTGTACAAATGAAATGAGTTTAAAAGGTCGTTTGACCAAATAATGAATTTTATTCGTTACATGTGAAAAAAATAATTTTAATCGTATGAAAAAGTATTTTGTTCTGATTATTGGAATCGCACTTTTTGCCTGTTCTCAGAAAGATGGTTTTAAAATCAATGTAAACCTGGAAGGTGCTGATGGAAAAGTAGTACTTGAGGAACGTAAAAATGGTGAGTGGATAGGAGTTGATACCGCCGATGTAGTTGATGGGAAAGCTGTACTACAAGGCGCGGTTGATATGCCGGGGGCATATTATCTTTCAGTTTTGGGACAGCGCGCTAAAGCAATCGTATTTGTTGAAAATTCAAATATGACTGTTACCGGCAAGGCAGATTCTATAAACTTTGCCGATGTCACCGGGTCGGGTACTCACGAAGATTATGCAAAACTGGAGACACAACTACGTAAAGTTAGTGATGAATATATGGGGCTTTACCAGGAAGCACGTGCTGCGAGTGCAGCCGGCGATACTGCAAAAGCAAACGAATTAATGGCTAAAGTGGATGAATTGTATAATAGCACAGAGAGTATGCAGGAAGATTTTGTAAAGAACAATCCTGCATCGTATGCTACACCTTATATTTTAGCCGGAATACAATATGGAAAAGAAGCCGATGAACTGGAAGCGCTGGTTAATGCATTAGATCCAAATGTTCAGCTTTCGCCACTGATTGTGGATATGAAAGATAAAATTGAGAAATTGAAAAAGGTGGCAGTCGGACAGGTTGCTCCTGATTTTACCCAAAATGATGCCGATGGAAACCCGGTGAAGTTTTCTGATGTATATTCTCAGAACAAAGTGACATTGCTTGATTTCTGGGCATCATGGTGCGGCCCTTGTCGCCAGGAAAATCCAAATGTAGTGGCTGTTTTTAACGATTACAACAAAGATGGATTCACTGTATTTGGTGTTTCGTTGGACCGCGATAAAGAAGGTTGGTTAAAAGCTGTTGAAGACGATGGTTTACACTGGACCCAGGTTTCTGATCTGGCATACTGGAGCAACGAAGTAGCAAAAGAATATGCTATTAATTCCATTCCCAGCAACCTTTTGATTGGACAGGACGGAACAATCCTGGCGAAAAACAAACGGGGTGATGAGCTTCGTAGCTGGGTTCAGGAATACCTGACCAAGTAAACAATAAGAATATAGAGAGAATAGAACCATTCTTTCATTAGGGAAGGGTGGTTCTTTTTTATTTTACTGAATCATTCATATTCCATGCAAGAACATTTTGGTGAAATAGCAGGTGTGTTAACAGCCGTATTCTGGACTGTCACAGCACTGGCTTTCGAATCAGCGGGCAAAAAGGTTGGATCGCTCGCTGTGAACCTGATTCGGCTTGTTATCGCGTTTTTCCTGATTGGAACCTACAGTTGGGTTGTGCGTGGATTCTTTTTTCCGACCGATGCCACACTTTATAACTGGAAATGGCTTGCTTTGTCAGGACTTGTTGGTTTTGTAATCGGCGATTTGATGTTGTTTGAATCCTATTTATTTATTGGAGCCAGGGTCGCCATGTTGATAATGGCACTGGCGCCGCCGTTTGCCGCTTTTATTGGCTGGTTGATGTTGGGCGAAATGTTAAGCCCCATGAACTGGCTTGGTATGGCAATCACCATGAGTGGAATTGTGATTGTAATTTTAAAACGGGAAAAAAAGACAGAAAACGGATCTGTCAAAAAGAAACTTAGTTCGAATTATTCAGTCCCCGGTCTTTTGCTTGCGCTGGGGGGAGCTCTTGGACAGGCAGCTGGTTTGGTACTCAGTAAAAAAGGGATGGGCGATTACGATGCTTTTTCTGCCACTCAAATCAGGGTGTTAACCGGTGTGGTTGGATTTTCAATTCTGTTCTTTTTTATGAAACGCTGGCCCCGGGTTTGGGCTGCTCTCAAAAACGGATCGGCAATGAAACGTATTTCACTCGGTGCTTTCTTCGGACCATTTTTAGGAGTTTCATTTTCATTGTTGGCCGTGCAACATACTCAAACCGGTATTGCAGCTACTTTAATGGCAATCGTTCCTGTATTGATTATCGGACCTTCTATTCTTCTATTTAAAGAAAAGGTAAACTGGAAAGAAATAATCGGCGCTATTATTACAGTTGGCGGAGTAGCCCTGTTTTTTATCTGATCAATTCAGATTTACTGGCATTTCAAGCCACTTCTCAAGAGTGGTTTTTGCTAAGAGTTTCTGTTCTTCCGAAAGATTGCTAATCCGGGTAGAATGACTTCCACCGGTTTTAACAATACGTAGAAGATTATTTTTCGCAGGTACTTCAAAACCCGATGCAAACCATGGATCCCAGCCGCCGTAAATAAAAATAATTTTTGCATCAGTTGAATCAATAAACTTTTTCACATCCTTCGATGGTTTCTTGTTGTATTTAATTTCCAGATTTTCAGGTAGAAAGATTCTGCTTAAGTAGTTTTTAGCCGTTTTCATAGAAAGGTATTTCCTGAACGGTTGGGTATCGTAACCGTAATAACCCAATTCACGAGCAGCCTGTACAAAAAACGATTTAATACTTTCCATGTCTTCTATGGCAAAATAAGATGGACTGGAAACAATCATTAAATGTTCAAATAATTTATCCGGGTTTTGATTTGTGTCTGGTACCTGGTTGGTTAATCTTCCCCATTGCCAAAGTGCAAACGGATATTCCAGCACACAATAATCGAGTACTTCATCCAGACTGATTCGGAA
>DAOPJR010000158.1:0-4163 GCA_035399765.1 Draconibacterium sp.
CAAAGCGAATCTTGTTCTCTTTGGCAAACTCAACCAAGGGTTTGTAATCGGTTTTATAATTGGGCCAGAGCCGGGCTTCATCTTCAAAATTTCGCTGAGATATCTCTCCACTCATGTACTCATCCAGTATCAGTTGGTTGTCTCGTTCAAACATTTCGGCTCCAAGTACCAGGTTTTCACCTTTCGATGCAAACAAATCCTTTGTTAACTCCAATTCTAGCCAGTGAGAAATGGGGTTGTCGTGAAGTTCACCGAAAAGAACGATATCGGCATCTTCAATTTGCTTTAACATCTTCTCATATTTCACTTCTTTCCCGTCAATATTGAAAAGTGTATATGCGGGTTTATCTGCTTTGAAAGCGCTGAATACCAGAAAAAGGGCAGTTAATACAAGTACGGTTTTATTCATTTTTTCGAGTTTATTGTTATGTACAACAACAAAGGAAAGATACATGAGTTTAATTTTAATCAATAAATATAGTTAATGGAATTTTTTCTTTCTATCGTCTTGGTTTTCATTTTGGCTCTTTGATTATTTAACTTCAATTAGCGGAATACTAAGTGAATACCTGGACGGGAGGAAGCAGTACTCACCAAAAGTATTGAGAGAAATGTGAACCGTAATTTTGATGCCAGTCAGGAAATTTGGGATTTCTTCAAAAGCAAATGTGAAAAATGGTCTGGCAGAATTAACATTCTTAACACTTGCTAAATCTATTTAACAGTAATTTAGACTGCTTAAGTCGAATTAACAGAATTCTGAGATACTTTTGAAATACAATTTAAAGTTAGTTGTGCGCAATAAGGCACTGTTCAAAAAACGTCAGACAAAGGGAATTCCGGTGAAACGGAGTTCCTTTTTTCATTTGACAAATACTACAGTTTGGACATTTCTTCTTTTAACCACTTTGGCCGGTTAGTAGTCAGACCCTTTACTCCGATTTCGGTCAACCGTTTTGCTTCTGCCGGGTCGTCAACGGTCCAGGTCAGCACTTCCAGGTTTCGCTTGCTGGCAGCGGCTATCAGTTCTTCATCAATGGCTTTGTGCTGAATGTTAATACCTGTGAGTCCGGCGGCGGCAACTTCATCCAGTTTTTTATCACCCGGTTTTGTTGAACTCAACCAGTAACATTTATTATTGGGGAATGCTGCATGTGCCTGTACCATGGTATCATAATCGAACCCAATAAAGGCAATTTGATTGGCTTTACCTTTTTTATCGATGGCGCGCTGGAGTTCAGGCAGAACTTCGGGACCACATTTAATTTCAATAACCAGCGTTTTTCCTTCAGGAACTGTTTCTATTATTTCTTCGATGAAAGGAATTTTCTCTCCTTTAAATTCCTCACCTTTCCAACTTCCTGCATCCTGGTCACGCAGGAGTACAGAAGGTGTTTTTTCTATTTCGAATGTTTTTTTCCCACTGCAGGTTCGTTTGGTGTTTTTATCGTGAATCACCATCACCCGGTTATCCTGAGAAAGATAAACATCTACTTCCACTGCATCGGCACCGAGTTCCCATGCCAGATTTGCCGAGGCAATTGTATTTTCAGGAGCCAGGTTTGAAGCTCCGCGGTGTGCAATAAACATATTCTGTGCTATTGAATTTATTCCTAAAAGAATGAATGCTGAAAGTATAAATATCGTTTTCATCTGTTTTAATTTCAATTTTTTTATGGTGACAGATGGAATTCGCATGAAAGTTTATTCCGACGAATGGTGTGAATTTCATTTTCATGCTTATTTCATGTTCCTGTTTTGTGTCGAATATAAATATATTTTTACCGATTATGCGTGTAATAATGTAGTTTTGAAACTACTTTTAAGCATTTTTAATTTGAGTGGCGTTTGGAATAATATCTGACCAACTCTTTACAAACAATTGATGGAGCAAAAAGAAAACATGAAGCATCGTTTACGAACTTTCAATCAAAAAGTTGTTGTACTCTTCTTAAAAGCACTTTCTTTTCTTCCCTTGTGGTTTTTGTACCTGAAATCAGATGTTTTGTATCTTCTGGTAACATATGTGGTTGGATATCGCCGAAAAGTAATTGATGAAAATCTGTTTTATGCATTTCCGGAAAAAAGCCAAAAAGAAAGAGACACCATTCGGAAAAAGTTTTACCGTCATTTTTGTGACCTGACATTTGAAACAGTGAAAATGTACAGCATGCCGGAAAAAGACTTTAAAAAACGAATTTCTTTTGATTTAGAGGAACTAAATAATACATGGACGGGAGATACCGGGGTTATCGTTTTAATCATGCATTACAATAACTGGGAGTGGATAAGTTATTTGCAAAGGAAAATTGACCGTAAGATTTTAGGAGTAGGAGTATATAACCGCATGCGCGATAATGTTCCGTTTGACGACTTTTTACTGGATAGCCGTAAAAGATGGGGAGCAGAACTTGTTGTAATGAGTAATGCTGCGAGAACTGCATTCAATTATAAAAATAAAAATATACCTGCTTTATTGTGGCTGGCCGCTGATCAGAGTGCCCCGCAGAATTCTCAATTCTGGGCTACATTTCTGAATCGGGAAGCTCCATTTTTTGGAGGACCGGTAAAACTGGCTCAAAAGCTGAACCAGCCGTTGTATTTTCAGAGAGTTAAGAAAGTTGGCCGGGGAAAATATGAATCTGACTTTATTTTATTATTTAAAGAGCCGGCAAAGGTTGACGAGAGTGAAATACTTGGCACTTACATTCAGAAGATGGAAGAAGTAATCAGGGAAACTCCTGAATATTATCTGTGGTCTCACCGGCGCTGGAAACATACTCGTCCTGAAGGAACTGAACTCTCTTGTTAATTGCGGAAAGGGCATAAAAAAGGAGAACCCGGTAATATCACAATCTGGTCAAGGAATAGTGATTAGTCCTGGAAAAATATCCTTCGCCCGGCTTCTCCTGAAAAAACTGCACTATAATTATTAATCCAAAGTTCAGCGTTTATTTTATTGGTTCTTATTTTCTTAAATATGCATCAACACTTTGTGCCACCACTTTACCTGCCTGAATCGCATGAACTACTAAACTGGCTCCACGTTCGGCATCCCCAGCTGCAAATATTCTATCTATTGAAGTTTGTTTTTCTTCGTTGACTTTTACGTTGCCTCTTTGATCGTATTCTACCCCCAGACTGTCAAGTAATCCGGTGTGCACCGGCTGGGTAAATCCCATTGAAAGCAGTACCAAATCCACATCCAGTACTTCAGTTGTACCTTCCACTTCGTTCATTATCCAGCGACCTGCTTCCTGTTTCCATTCAACCTGAACAATTTCTACTTGCTTCAATTGTCCGTTTTCGCCAATAAAACGTTTGGTATTCAAACTCCATCGGCGTTCACAGCCTTCCATATGCGAACTCGAGGTACGTAATGTATTCGGCCAGTATGGCCACGGGTTGTTATCCACCCTTTTCTCTGGTGGTTTTGGCAGAATTTCAATCTGAGTAACCGATTTAGCCTTCTGACGAATAGAAGTTCCTACACAGTCGGAACCAGTATCTCCACCGCCAATCACGAGAACGTTTTTGTCTTCTGCAAGAATTCTTTCACCGTCTTTAATTTCCTGACCTGCTACGACTTTATTTTGCTGCATCAAAAATTCCATTGCATAATGAACACCATTTAATTCGCGGCCTTCCACTTCCAGGTTTCTGGCATTTTCAGCACCAATCGCAAGTACAACGGCATCAAAATCTTTCAGTAACTTATCTTTTTTAATATCAACACCAACGTTGACATTGGTTTTAAATTCAATTCCCTCGTCGACAAATAAAGCCAAACGGCGATCTATAACTCTCTTATTTAGTTTAAAGTCGGGAATGCCATAACGTAATAATCCGCCAATGGCATCATTCTTTTCAAAGACTGTAACTGTGTGTCCGGCACGATTTAATAAATCGGCAGCCGACAAACCGGCAGGACCGGAACCAATCACAGCAACTTTTTTACCTGTTCTGCTTTTAGGTGGATTTGCCTTAATAAAGCCGGCTTCGAAAGCCTGTTCAACAGTGGCACATTCGTTTTCGCGGATGGTTACCGCTTCCTCGTGAATGGCCAGCACACACGATTTTTCGCATGGTGCCGGGCAAATTCTGCCGGTTATCTCAGGAAAACTGTTGGTAGAATGCAGAATATAATAAGCTTCTTCTTTATT
>DAOPJR010000159.1:0-2388 GCA_035399765.1 Draconibacterium sp.
GGTGAAATGTCTTCGGTTTCACTATCAGCGTTTTTAAATGGGTTAATGTGTTCAGTACACTGCCTGATTTTTTCTTCGAGATTGAGTTCGTTAACTTCTTCAACCGTACTTTCTTCCTGAAACATTTGATAGTACTTTAATGCTTCTTCCCACCTGTTTTGCGCATGATATTGTATTCCCAAATAATAGTCTGCTTTGAGGGGAGATTCCCCTGAACTGCCTTTGAGTAAATTAAGAATTTCTTTTTGTCCGTAATGTTGATTTTCTGTCCGGGAAGCTCCATAAAAGTAATTGATCATTAAATCGTAGGGCTTTTCTTTAATTAATTCGCCCAGAATCTTTTCTGCTTCTTCGAATTTATTCTGATCGAAGAGTTTCATCGCTTGTACCAAAGGGTTTTCCTGATCCTCTGCTAAAAGTGAAAGAGGCGCAAACAATAGAATGAAGCTTATTGTTAAAAGTAAACCGGTTCTTCTTAAATTCATCTCAAAACGTATTGGTTTCGGACGTGTAAATTTAACAAAAAACGGCGATTTGAGGAATTTAAATGAATTTGAAATCGAGAGGTCAAAGCGAAGAACGAACCTGAGATTTATCATTTAATCGATTATATTTGTACAACGTAAGACAGTAGAAACATGACAAAACTGAAAGTTGGAGAGAAAGCTCCTTATTTCGAAGGAGTAAATCAAAATGAAGAAAAAATTAGTTTGAACGATTTTGCAGGGAAGAAGCTAATTCTGTACTTTTATCCAAAAGATAACACCCCGGGATGCACTGCTGAATCGTGTAACCTGAGTGATAATTACGATGCCTGGCTTGAAAAGGGATACGAGGTTGTTGGAGTAAGCCCCGACAGTGTTAAATCACATCAAAGTTTTGTCGGGAAATTTGGTTTCAGGTTCAACTTGCTGGCGGATACTGAGAAGGAAATTTTACAGGCATACGATGTCTGGGGCGTAAAAAAAATGTATGGTAAAGAATACATGGGAGTAATGCGTACCACTTTTGTGATTAACGAAAAAGGAGTAATCGAAGAGATTTTTGATAAAGTGGATACTAAAAATCACACCAGCCAGATTATCGAAGCACTTAATCTATAATAAAAACCAATAATGACCCAGGAAGAAAAAAGTCAGATGAATAAGGAAAAGCTGAAAGCCCTTCAGCTTACCATGGATAAAATTGAAAAAAGTTACGGAAAAGGTTCGATCATGCGCATGGGTGATCAGGCACATGAAGATATTCCTGCTATTCCATCGGGATCGATAGCACTCGATGTTGCATTGGGAGTGGGCGGATATCCAAAAGGCAGGATTATTGAGATTTACGGTCCTGAATCGTCGGGGAAAACCACCCTTGCCATTCATGCCATTGCCGAAGCACAGAAAGCCGGAGGTATTGCAGCTATTATCGATGCAGAACACGCTTTCGACCCATATTATGCGCGTAAACTGGGTGTGAATATTGATGAACTTTTGATTTCTCAACCTGATAATGGTGAGCAGGCACTTGAAATTGCCGATAACTTAATCCGCTCCGGTGCCATCGATATTGTTGTGATCGACTCAGTTGCAGCTCTTACTCCCAAAGCCGAACTCGAAGGCGAAATGGGCGACTCAAAAATGGGCTTGCAGGCACGATTAATGTCACAGGCACTTCGTAAACTCACTGCAAATATCAGTAAAACTAAAACCTGCTGTATTTTTATCAACCAATTACGTGAGAAAATCGGTGTAATGTTTGGCAATCCTGAAACTACTACCGGCGGTAACGCACTCAAATTTTATGCATCTGTACGTTTGGACATTCGTAGGATAGGTCAGATTAAAGATGGTGACGAGGTGAATGGTAATAACATAAGAGTTAAGGTAGTAAAAAACAAAGTAGCACCACCGTTCCGTAAAGCTGAGTTCGATATTATGTATGGTGAAGGGATTTCACGTTCTGGTGAAATTATCGATCTGGGAGTGAACTACAATATAATTAAGAAGAGCGGTTCATGGTTTTCGTATGGTGAAACCAAGTTGGGCCAGGGCCGTGAGTCTGTCCGTAATTTGATTATGGACAATCCTGAGCTGGCACACGAGCTTGAAACGAAAATTGTTGAAACCATAACAGGTAAAGTTACAACAGCATAGAAAAACAAAATATTGACAGGATATACCGGGTGAATTAGTACTGTCAATTCATCCGGTTTTTTTATAATTTTCAACATATTCCGATGAAAGTCTTAAAATTTGGTGGGACATCCGTAGGTTCTGCCGCCAACATCAAACGAGTGAAAGACATCGTGCTAAGTCAACAGGACGATGTAATTGTTGTAGTTTCCGCATTGGGCGGTATCACCGATAAAATTCTGACGGCAGCAAGAATTGCTGCCTCGGG
>DAOPJR010000159.1:2488-3659 GCA_035399765.1 Draconibacterium sp.
TACCTGTTTATCAGAAAGGAATACCAATTCTGATTAAAAATACGTTTGAACCTGAAAATCCTGGGACTAAGATTGTTAAAGAGGTGGAGAATGGTTTTGACCGTCCGATCAAGGGTATTTCATCTATTTCCGGAATAGCCTTGCTTACGTTGCAAGGTATTGGAATGGTAGGCGTTACAGGAATTTCGATGCGTTTATTCACAGCATTAGCTGGGGTAAATGTTAACGTGATCCTTATTTCGCAGGCTTCCTCAGAAAATTCGATCAGTGTTGCTATAGAAGAACAGGCAATAGAGGCGGCTGACAGCGCCATCCGTCAGGAATTTGAAAAAGAAATTGCTACAGGTCAGGTTAACCGTATCGAGTTTGAGAAAGAAGTTTCGGTGGTTGCCATAGTTGGTGAAAATATGAAGCATACAACCGGTATTGCAGGAAAATTATTCTCAACTATGGGAAAAAGTGGTGTGAATATCATTGCCATTGCACAAGGGGCATCGGAGTTGAATATTTCGTGGGTAGTTAAGAATGATGAATTGCGAAAGACATTGAATACAGTACACGAGTCTTTCTTCCTTTCTGAGTTTGTGGAGCTGAATATCTTTTTGATGGGAATAGGAACGGTTGGAGGCAATCTCCTGCAGCAAATCCAGCAGCAACAGGAAAGGCTTCTCAATGAAAAACACTTGCGAATGAAACTTACCGGAGTAGCTAATAGCAGGAAGATGTTGTTTAATCGTGATGGGATCGATATTGCAACTTTCAGGGAGCAGTTGGAGAAATCGGATAAAAGATCGGGGTTGCAGGCTTTTGTTGATGAAATGGAAGCCATGAATATTTATAATTCTGTTTTTGTAGATTGCACGGCATCGGGAGCTGTGTCAGGGTTATATAACCAGATATTAAATGCAAACATAGCTGTTGTTGCGGCAAATAAAGTGGCGGCATCTTCGGAATACGATAATTACGCGAGCCTGAAAAAAATAGCCAAACGAAAAGGAGTTAAATTCCTTTTTGAAACCAACGTGGGAGCAGGACTTCCAATCATCAATACTTTAAATGACCTGGTAAATTCCGGAGACAAAATTCTTCGGATTGAAGCTGTACTTTCCGGAACGCTCAATTTTATTTTCAATACTATTTCTGAAAAAATTCCATTCAGTAAAACCATCCG
>DAOPJR010000160.1:0-3139 GCA_035399765.1 Draconibacterium sp.
CAGGATGCGCTTATCATGAATGTTGACGACCTCCTTTGCGTAGGTGCTACCGATAATATACTGGTTTCTTCTACTATTGGAAGAAATAAAAACCTCATTCCGGGAGAAGTTATTGCTACCATTATTAACGGAACAGAAGAGTTACTTGCAACACTCCGCGAAATGGGGATCAGCATTTATTCAACAGGTGGTGAAACAGCTGATGTTGGAGATTTGGTCCGCACTATAATTGTCGATTCTACGGTTACCTGCCGGATGAAACGAGATGATGTGATTTCTGCTGACCACATTAAGCCCGGCAACGTAATTGTTGGTCTTTCATCTTCAGGACAGGCAAGTTACGAGACCGAATACAACGGAGGAATGGGAAGCAATGGACTTACTTCTGCGCGTCACGATGTTTTTGCAAACTATTTGGCAAATAAATATCCTGAAAGTTTTGATCCACAGGTTCCAAGTGACCTTGTTTACTCGGGACAAAAGAAATTAACAGACAGAATTGAAGATTTGGGGATTGATGCCGGGAAACTGGTACTTTCGCCAACCCGGACTTATGCTCCTGTTATCAAGAAAGTTTTAGATCAATTCAGATCCAAAATTTCAGGGATGATTCATTGTTCGGGAGGAGCACAGACAAAAGTTTTACATTTTGTTGATGGTGTTCATGTCGTAAAAGATAATATGTTCCCGGTTCCGCCTCTTTTTCAACTGATTCATGAACAGTCAGGAACCGATTGGAAAGAAATGTATAAAGTTTTCAACATGGGACATCGTTTCGAGATTTATTGTGACGAAGAAACCGCCCATGAGGTGATTAAAATATCTGAGTCTTTTAAAATTGAAGCGAAAATTATTGGAAGAGTAAAATCTTTCGAAGGGAAAAAACTCACTATTATTTCAGAGAAAGGTACTTTTGAATATTAAATCTGACCTGATAATTAGAACTTGCATCCTGCAAAATTGTTTTCTTGTTGAAAGGTTAGATTAAAATACAATGTTTGGAAAATGGCACAATACGAGTTACTTACAAAGTTTGAATCGATAAAACACCGTTACGAAGAGGTGGAACAGCAGATTACTGATCCGGCTGTAATGGCAGACATGAAACGCTATGTCAAGCTGAATCAAGAATATAAAAACCTCCAAAAATTAGTAGCTAAATTTCAGGAATATAAAAACCTGGTGGATAATATTGAAACCGGGCGCGAAATTCTGGCTGAAGAATCTGATGAGGAAATGCGTGAAATGGCTCGCGAGGAGATGGAGGAGTCAGAAGAACAAATTCCAAAAGTGGAGCAACAAATTAAACTCTTGTTGGTTCCTGCAGATCCGGAAGATGGTAAAAATGCCATTCTCGAAATTAGGGCAGGAACTGGTGGCGATGAAGCAAGTATTTTTGCCGGCGATCTTTTCCGTATGTATTCAAAATATTTTGAGAAAAAAGGTTGGCGCATGGAGGTGACCAATGCAAATGAAGGCACGGCAGGCGGTTATAAAGAAATCGTTGCCAAGGTAAGTGGCGAAGGTGTATACGGGATTCTGAAATACGAATCTGGTGTTCATCGCGTTCAACGTGTTCCTCAAACAGAAACACAGGGGAGGGTGCATACCTCAGCGGCAACGGTTGCTGTACTTCCTGAAGCAGAAGAATTCGATGTAGAACTCAAAGAATCAGATATCCGAAAAGATACTTATTGTTCTTCCGGTCCGGGTGGGCAGTCTGTAAATACAACCTATTCTGCTATTCGGTTAACACATATTCCTACCGGCATCGTGGTAACCTGCCAGGATGAAAAATCGCAGTTAAAAAACCTGGCCAAAGCCATGTCAGAATTGCGAACTCGAATTTATAACATGGAGTATCAGAAATATATTGATGAAATTTCTACCAAACGGAAAACCATGGTTTCTACCGGTGACCGTTCGGCAAAAATTCGCACTTACAACTGGCCACAGGGAAGGGTAACTGATCATCGCATCAATCTGACTCTTTACAATCTGCAAGCAATAATCAATGGTGAAATTGATGAAATCATTGAGAAATTAATGATTGAAGAGAACGCAGAAAAACTGAAAGAAGCCGCCATTTAATTCTATATCATTAACTTCGGTCGTTATTCAATATAAAATGAATCAACAACAACTATTTGAGCAGATAAAAAAGAAACGCAGTTTTCTTTGTGTTGGATTAGATACTGATATCCAAAAAATACCTCAACATTTACTGGAAACTTCTGACCCGGTTTTTTCTTTCAATAAAGAAATAATTGATGCAACAGCAGAATTTACAGTGGCTTATAAACCCAATCTTGCTTTTTATGAAAGCCAGGGATCAAAAGGAATGATGAGTCTTGAAAAAACAGTTTCGTATGTCAAATCGAAATTTCCGAATATTTTTCTGATTGCCGATGCCAAACGAGGCGATATTGGAAATACTTCAAATTTATATGCCCGTGCTTTTTTTGGAAAGCAAAACTACGATGCGGTTACCGTGGCACCATATATGGGTGAAGACTCAGTAAAACCATTTATGACTTATCCTGAAAAATGGGTAATTCTACTGGCGCTTACTTCAAATGCAGGGGCATCTGATTTTCAGTTTATTGAAGACAAAGAAACAGGTGACAAACTTTTTGAAACCGTTCTTAAAAAATCTCAACAATGGGGTACTGAAGAAAACCTAATGTACGTTGTAGGTGCAACAAAAGCTGAAAAGTTAAAAGAAATCAGGGCAATTGTTCCCAATCATTTTCTATTGGTACCGGGAGTAGGTGCTCAGGGAGGAAGCTTGCAGGAAGTGGCTCACAATGGTCTGAACAGCAAATGCGGTCTTTTAGTAAATTCTTCCAGGGGAATTATTTATGCATCTTCTGATGTAGATTTTGCAGATAAAGCAAAAGAGTCAGGTAGAAAAGTTCAACAAGAGATGGAAGTCCTTCTTTTGGAAGCAGGATTAATCTAAAATTGAAATTAAGGGCAAAGTAAACTTCAGCTATCCTACACTTTTTTAGGGACAAACAATTTATTTGTTTGTTTTTTTATCGATAATATTCTTAGGTGACAAGAATTTATCTTCTCTTTTCTTCATGATTAACGAATTAATCAACTTGCGATCTAAGGTTTCTCCTTCATAATAATG
>DAOPJR010000161.1:0-3046 GCA_035399765.1 Draconibacterium sp.
GACCTTTTAAGTGGGCGATGACGGATTCGAACCGCCGACCCTCTGGGTGTAAACCAGATGCTCTGAACCAACTGAGCTAATCGCCCTTTTATATAAATCTTGTTTCTGAACGTGCCCCCTTTTCCAGAAAGGCGCTGCAAATATATAAGCTATTTTTAGTTCTGCAAAAAAAATGTAAAAAAATCATTACAAAATTTCGGCCACTACAAAAGTGCTGCCTCCAATAAAAATCAGGTCGTGTTTTTCAGCGTTTTTTCGGGCTTCTTTAAAACCTTCTGTCACCGATGAATAGCTGTTTCCATGTAATCCAAAAGATTCAGCCCATCCTTTCAAAACATTCTGATCAAGCGCTCGTTCAATGTTTGCTTTAACGAAATAATAGGTCGCATTTTTAGGCAGAAGTGCAAGCACTTTGTCCGGGTTTTTGTCTCCAACTGTACCGAAAATAAAATGTAGTTTTTTAAAAGCTGTATTGTTAATTTGTTCTACAACAGTTTTAATGCCGTCTTCGTTGTGGCCCGTGTCACAAACAACCAGCGGATTATGACCGAGTATTTGCCAACGCCCTTGTAAACCGCTTATTGAACAAACATTACTCAATGCCATTCTTAAATGATTTTCAGAAATGCCGGCACCTTTTTCATTCAGCAGGTCGACTGCTTTTAAAACTGCAGGTAAATTACTATGCTGGTAGCTTCCCAAAAGATCCATTTCAAGATCTTTGTAAAAAAGTTCACCTAAATGGTCCACCCGCAGATTTTTCTTTCCATTGATTCCCTGCATGGCATAACTTACACTGTATTCCTGATCGGCAAAATAAATGGGTGCATTTTCCAAATTTGCCTTTTTCTGAAAAACATCGCTTGTTTCTGCCTGAGAGGTTCCGATTATCACCGGCACCGAAGTTTTGATAATCCCGGCTTTCTCAGCGGCAATTAATTCAAGCGTATTACCTAAAAGATTGGTATGATCCAAACCTATATTTGTAATGATACTCAATTCAGGAGTGATGATATTCGTAGAATCCAACCTGCCCCCGAGCCCCACTTCAATCACTGCAAAATCAACTTCCTGTTTCGCAAAATAATCAAATGCCATGGCAACGGTAAGCTCAAAAAAAGAAGGTTCTATTTTCCACAGTTCATTGTTAGTTCTGTAAAGATCCACCCAACGAACAACCTCGTCTTCCGGCATCATTTTGCCATCAATCCGAATTCGTTCTCTGAAATCTTTTAAATGAGGAGAAGTATACAGACCTGTTTTATATCCGGCTTTTTGAAGAATTGCTGCCAGCATGTGCGAAACAGAACCTTTGCCATTAGTGCCCGCCACATGAATTGTTTTGAATTTCCGGTGCGGATGCCCATACAACTCATCCAGCTTCAACGCATTATCAAGGTTGTTTTTATAGGCAGCCGGTCCACTCCGCTGGAACATGGGAAGACGTGTAAAAAGATAATCGAGTGTATCGCTGTAATTCACGCTAAGAATTATTTATTAACGGGTACAAGTTTATTAATTTTTAGGCGACTACCCTCGCAGTCTGATCAATTTATCTACATTTAAGAAATTCTATTTTTGTATGCTAAGTAAAACCAAAAAAAGTAAAATTTTCGTTCTGGACACTAACGTAATTTTACACGACCACACCTGTATTTACCAGTTCCAGGATAACGATGTTATCCTTCCGATTACTGTCCTTGAGGAACTGGATAAATTTAAGCGAGGCAACGATCTTATCAATTTTCAGGCACGCGAATTCACACGCTTGCTCGATGAAATTGTAGGAGATGAACTTTTTAACGGCGGAAAATCGTTGGGTAAGGAAAAAGGCAACCTGAGAATTGAAACCGGAAAACCTTTTTCGGAGGAATTGAAAACCTCGTTCCGTGAAGACATTCCGGATCACCGTATTTTATCTATCGCCGATTACATTTCGAAAGAATACCCCAAACGAAAAACAGTTCTGATCAGCAAGGATATCAATCTGCGCATGAAAGCGAAATCGCTTGGTATTCAGGCTGAAGATTATAAGACCGACCAGGTAACCGATGAGCATATTCTGGACAAGACAGTAACTACCTTCGACAATTTTAGCGATACTTTGATCGACAAGTTATACAACGAGGGTAGTTTTGCCAAAACCGAGGCAGCTAAAGATTTTAATCCGGAAGCCAACGAGTGTTATATTTTCAGGGGAAATTCATCAAGCGCACTGGCCCGTTATGATTCGAAAGCTGAACGCGTTTACCGCGTTGAGAAAAACTCAGCATACGGCATAAAACCCCGGAATGCAGAACAGACTTTCTGTTTAAACATGCTGATGGACCCGGAAATCCGTCTGATGGGAATCACCGGAAAAGCCGGTACCGGAAAAACCTTGCTGGCCCTGGCTGCTGCCATCGAACAACACCGTCAGTACGAACAGATTTTGCTGGCACGTCCGATTGTAGCACTAAGTAACCGCGATATTGGTTATTTACCTGGAGATGCTTCTGAGAAGATCAGCCCATACATGCAGCCGCTATTTGATAACCTGGCTGTAATCAAACATACATTTAACCCACGCAGCAACGAATACCAGCTCATCGAAGAAATGGTAAAAGAGGAGCGTTTAAACATTACACCGTTAGCTTACATTCGCGGACGCAGTTTAAGTAACGCCTTCTTCATTATCGACGAAGCGCAAAACCTGACACCGCACGAAATCAAAACTATTATTACCCGTGCCGGAGAAGGAACAAAAATGGTATTTACCGGTGACCTTCAGCAAATTGACTCGCCCTATCTCGATACCCGGTCGAATGGACTGGCTTACATGACAGATAAAATGCGTAACCAGGAATTGTTTGCACACATCAACCTTGTGAAAGGCGAACGAAGTTACCTGGCCGAACTGGCAGCAACTTTACTTTAAAATACAGAACCCGGAGTTTTTCTCCGGGTTTTTTCTTTCAATCCCTTGAAATATAACGAACTTGCATTTTAATACTTTTTTCTACCTTTGCAGCCTATTTAGAAAGGATTTAGATTAGGATGGATTATC
>DAOPJR010000162.1:0-2382 GCA_035399765.1 Draconibacterium sp.
ACCTGTACGGAAAGGTCGTCGTTTGCATCGATAAATTTGATTAACAAGGGAAATTCTACACCAAACTTTTCAAAAACTTTGTCGCCAACCAAATCTCCCATATAAATCTCGATGAGTTCATTCAAATCGTTTCCTGCCAGAAAACCATTGCTTACCACCGAAATATTGCCTTCAACACCCGACAACTCCCAGCTTTCACCACAATTGGCCAAACTACCGAAATCTTTATTCAAAATAGTACGAATACCCTGACCTCCCCAAATTTTCTCGTGATAAATGGGTGTAAATTTTATTGGATACAATTCACTCATTACAAATCTTTTTTTGCTGAATTGCTTAGAAGTTAAAATCCACAGCAGCACGTGCTTCGGTTACCTCACCAACCATTTTCACTACTTTCATATGTTCAGGATGTACCCTGTAAACATCTAAATCAGCGATATTTTCAAAATGAGTAATCAGTGCCAAATCATAACTTTTTGAATCCAGTTCGTAATTCTCGCCAACTTCCAGATATTTTACTTCTGATATCTTCTCTTTCAGTGCTAACAGACTGGTTTTAAGCTCTGCCCGAATCTTCGACTTTTCTTCTGACGGATATTCCTTCAGTTTAAAAAGAACCACATGATTAATCATTCCTACCTATTTTTTGTAAATTGTGCTTTTATTGCTGCGAAATTAGCGTTTTCTTCGCAATCTGTAAGGTTCGTTTTGAACAGGTTTCGAAAGATAACAATTAATTACTAGAGTATGCTGATAATTGGCATTGCCGGAGGAACAGGCTCCGGAAAAACAACCGTTGTAAACAAGATCCTGGAACAGTTCTCAAAAGACGAAGTAGCTGTTCTTTCTCACGATTCGTATTATTTTGACAACAGTGAACTCACACTGGAAGAACGTCGTTTAAAGAATTACGATCACCCTGATGCTATTGAGTTCGACCTGATGATTGATCATGTGAAAAAGCTACAAAACGGGGAGGCCATCGAAGAGCCTGTTTATTCTTTTATTACCTGTACACGACAACCGGAAACTCACCTTGTTCAGCCACGCCATGTGCTTATTATCGAAGGAATTTTATGCTTGACAAGCAAAAAGCTTCGCGACTTGATGGACATTAAAGTTTTTGTGGATTGCGACTCCGATATCAGGCTTTCAAGAGTGATTCAGCGCGACATGCAGGAACGCGGCCGTAATGTGGAACAGGTATTGAAACGATACAAGGAAACTGTGCGCCCGAGTCATTTGCAGTTTATTGAACCTACAAAAAGATATGCCGATATTATTGTTCCACAGGGAGGGAAGAATAAGATCGCCATCCAGATTCTTACCAACCATATTCTCCAAACCTTAAACCACGTGTGATGCTACATCATTTGAATATAGAAGAAATACTGTTTTTGGATATTGAAACCGTACCCATTGCGCCCGAATACGAAGAACTGACTGAACGCTGGAAGCAATTATGGGCAAGCAAAATGCAGTATCAAATTACCAACGGTGAATCGGTTGATGAACTGTATGACCGGGCCGGAATTTATGCCGAATTCGGAAGGATAATCTGTATTTCTGCTGGTTATGTTATTCAAAAACAAGGAGAACCCTGGTTCCGGGTAAAGTCGTTTTACGATGATGATGAGAAAAAGCTCATTCAAAACTTTTTTAATGCATTGCAACGGTTTGCCAAAGCAGGAAAGCGCAGATTATGTGCACACAACGGACAGGAATTTGATTTCCCGTATATTTCCAGGCGTGCGCTTGTCAATGATTTGAATCTTCCCAAAGTGCTTGATGTGGCCGGGTCAAAACCATGGGAAGTAAAAGATGTTTTGATTGATACACTGCAACTTTGGAAATTTGGCGATTACAAACATTATACTTCTCTATCGCTACTTTGTGAACTTTTTAATATTCCAACACCCAAAGATGACATTGACGGAAGCCAGGTAGCCAAAGTTTACTGGGAAGAAAACGACATTGATCGAATTGTCCGCTACTGTGAAAAAGACACTCTGGCAGTAGCCAACTTACTTCTAAAATACAAAGGAGACAAGGTCATTCCGTTTGAAAACCTTGAAAGTGTTTAAATCCGAAATTTATTTCATTAACTCATTAAGAAGTTGCCCAAGACGAAATCCGGCTTTTTGAATTTGCTCATAAAAGATAGGGCTAAATTTGTTATAGTATTCATATCCATAATCTTTATCGCCCAGGTTGTCATAAATTAATTTAGTATACTGGCGGGTTTCATCAATCCAATTAACTACAGAAGAGTTATAAAGCATTTTCAATTCTTTGGCAGAGGGTTCTCCGGCAAAACGTGCCAATTCGGTATAACTCAATCGGCTGTAGTCAATCATATCCTCGTCCCAGAGGTAATGC
>DAOPJR010000163.1:0-1999 GCA_035399765.1 Draconibacterium sp.
TCCAAACCACTTTATAATTCTTTGAATCCTATTACCAAATACAAGCTGCCGGGTTTTAAAATTGTATTCCCGGAAGCTGATAAATGGAATTTCACATGAATCTGCATCCCAACATCTGAAGATAAACCTCGGATTTGTGGAGAAGGATTATTGGATCACCTTGGTACTACAAAGACTGTCAACCAGTCGATTCCGTGATGAGGCCGTTTTCAAAGGCGGAACATCTCTTTCCAAAGGATACCGCCTCATTGACCGGTTTTCGGAAGATGTCGACCTGGCGATTGTCAATACGACCCATAAAACAGGAAATGAAATCAAAATGATCATTCGTCATCTCGAAAAGGCAATAACGGATTATTAAAAGCATGCTGTTCGATTTTCTTGATCAGACAAATAACCAGTAGTTCATTGATGCGTATCAGATGCATCCTTTCGAGATCAATATTCTGAACAAAGAACAAACACTATGGGATTCATAGGAAACCTCTCAGTGTCCGCAGGATCTGACAGAGTTTCCTTCCAAATAAACTGAACATATCTGAAAATTTCCTATACTGCCCCTCTCACCTGTTGATGAATCTCCTGTATGTTCTTATTTATGTTTAGCTTTTCTTTATTAAATTAGCCATTCTTTGACAAGTTACTAATACCATCAATATCTTTTTGGGAAAACGAATAAAAGAATTACGGGAAGAAAAAGGACTACCTAAACACCAACTGGCTGATTTGCTGGGGACCGATAAAGGTGAACTACTCACGTTTTGGCTGGCCGGACAGGTTAACTAGATTGTAAAGGAACATTTAGACAAAAAAAATTAACGATGAATAAGAAAGAAATTCTCGACGAAATAAAAACCGCTCATTTAATATAAAAATGACAATGATAAAATCCACTGGAAATAAAATTCTAAACCATCTTGGCGACTTAAATTCCATTGCCGATGACACTGTGGAGAAAGTGTGGATAATTAAGGAGGCGCTGAAATGAGAACCGAAGATTTGCACAGTTTGCTTGAAGAACTGGTTGCCTATCCGGCAGAAACCGAATGGATTGAATTTAAATTGGGAGCCGGAAGCATAACCAACGACCAAATTGGAGAGTATATTTCGGCCATGAGTAACGGTGCTACCATTAAAAACAAACCTTTTGGCTATTTGGTATGGGGAGTACACGACAATTCCCACGAAATAAAAGGAACTAACTTTCGGTTTTCCACAGCTAAGCAAGGAAACCAGGATTTGGAACTTTGGGTAAGAAACCTGCTTCATCCCAAAATCAATTTTGCCATATTCGAGTTCGATTATCATGGTAAAAACATTGTGTTGTTGCGCATTCCGGCAGCAAAAGGAGAACCTACGCACTTCAAAAAAATACCACACATCCGCGTTGGTAGTAATAAAACGGATTTGCGGAACCACCCAAGCTATGTACGCTTAATTTATAATTCGCTCGACGATTGGAGTGCGAATATTATTGAAGCGGCATCTATAAAAGATTTGGATGGGGAAGCTGTCCGTGTTGCAAGGGAAAAATTCAAAGAAAGAAGTACCAGGGCTTCGTATTACAATGAGATTGATTCATGGGAACCCGAAAAGTTTCTCGACAAAGCAAAAATTACCATCAACGGAAAAATTACAAATACAGCAATCCTGTTATTAGGAAAAGAAGAGTCATCGCATTATTTGTTGCCTTCACTGGCAGAAATTACATGGAAACTGGAAACCGAAGAAAAAGCCTACGAACATTTTGGAACTCCGCTTCTTTTAAAAACGACTGAAGTTTTGCAGAATATCCGTAACGTAAAATACAAGTTTTTTCCCGACAATGAATTGCTTTCTACTACGGTTAATAAATACGATACACGTACAATATTGGAAGCCCTACATAATTGTCTTGCGCATCAGGATTACGGATTAAACAGCCGGATTATTGTAACCGAGAAGATTGATAAACTCATTTTCTCTAACGCGGGTAGTTTCTTTGAAGGAAGTCCTGATG